>JADFPW010000310.1 GCA_022562105.1 Planctomycetota bacterium | reverse complement strand
GTGGCTACGCGTACCGCGTTCGAGCTCCGGGATCACATGCGTGGACACTCGGGAGTCCACGTTTCGTTCTTGAAGGTGCCTGGCGTGGCGAGCACCCCCATCGCTATACCAACGGGGCCGTAGAGGTGTCCTTGAATGGGGTGCGAATCACAGAGTCGAGAGAACTGTTCGTCACTGCAACGGTCGAAAACGTTCGGGATACTGAATTCCGAATCGACCTGTGCAATTGGCGAAAGAGCCTCGTAGGGGGAATGACACTTTGTACAGGCGGAAAAACCACCTATGGGCTTTGGCTACGGGAGCGTTCCGCCTACTGTCTCGAGGGTCGCTGCAACGCCAAGAGGAACGACCATTTCGGCTCGCCTCCGCACGAGGTACGGACTCTACAACCTGGGGAATCCCTCCTGGTATCCGTTTCCGCGAAAGCCAGCGACTACAAGGTTGAAACACCGGTGGGACTACGACTGCCACCCTTCATTTCTTGTCTGCCGCGCGGCCACTACCTCGTGGAGTTACGCTCTAGCGTCAACGATCGTCAGATGTATCAAGTCAGGAATCTGGTCTGGATCGCCGTACCGGGTGACTGCCCCCCAGACCGTTGACCTTTCGATTCCCACGGGGAACGGCTCGTCCCAAGCAGTGGTCGGGCGGCTGAGGCCGACATCGACACCATCAACGGCGACGACGACGAGTATCGCCGCTATGATGGCCACCCTCGATGGGATACGTGGCCGACACCGCAATGAGGAGTGAACCAGAGATGCATGAAGAAATCACGCCGCCGGACGCCTACCAGTTGTTGTCGGAATCCCAAGGCTACTGCTACCTGGACGTGCGAACCGTCGAGGAGTTCCAGGCCGGCCATCCGGTCGGGGCGGTCAACGTCCCGGTGGTCGAGCCGGACCTCGCCACTGGGGGGATGACGCCCAATCCCGACTTTCTGCGCGTGGTCCAGGCCAACGTGGACCGGTCGCTTCACGTCATCGTGGGCTGCAAATCCGGCGGCCGATCCGCGATGGCCGCCAAGATGCTGAGCGAAGCCGGCTACCAGAACGTGAGCAATATGGTCGGTGGTTTCCACGGAGCCCACGATCCGAGCGGGCAAGTCGTCCAGGCGGGTTGGGCGGCGCTGTCCCTACCTGTCGCCGAGACGCCCGCGGACGGGGCCAGCTACGACGACCTTCGGGCCCGCGCTTAGATGGTGTTTGAGAAGCGTTGCAACAAACCGAGCCGCGACCGTGAGGGAGCGGTTTCCACACCGGAACTGGACCGCTTCCTCACGGGCGCGGCTCGGAAAGAGGTTTCTTATGCACGCTCGTAGATGACTCCCCACCATCGGGGCAGAGGAAAAGAAGATGTGCAAGACGGGAAGCTCAATGGCGATGGCGATGGTCATGCTGGCGACCACCGGCCTAGTGTCGGGTGGATCGCCCTTGGCTCGGATGGTCATCGAAGGGGTCTATGCGGATTGGTCCGAGGTGCCGATCGCGTTCGTCGATCCTGCGAATGACAATGGAAACAGCGTCGCCGACTTCGGCAACGTCTGGCTGGCCAATGACGAAGACTACGTCTACGTCCGGTTTGAGATCGGCGCGCTGGCGAACCTGCAAACCGTTGGAACGCCCCTGCGTATTTACTTCGACGTCGATCGTTCCGCCGCCACGGGTTGGCCGATCGGGAACATCGGCTCGGACTTTGTACTTCTGTTCCCGGAGCGGCGAGGCGCAGAGCAGACCTCGGACACGTTCGACGCAGCCGATCTCGGACACGCTGACCTGTCACTCGTTTCCGGCCCGACCGTGGCGGGGACCGAGTTCGAGTTGCGCGTCCGCCGAAACGCCGTCTTTCCCATTCGCGGGACGGAGATCTTCGCCGGTCCGGACTTCGACATCGTGTTTGAGGGGCAGGATGGTGGTGGCGCTTCCCAGGAATGGGCCCCGGACGGCCCTGTCGGACACACCTACACCCTGGCCACCGGCACCCTGCCGCCGTACGCCACGATCCCGCTGGATGGCGAGGATCCGGACTCGGTTCGACTGGTGGTCTATAATGTGCTCAATGACGGTCTCGTGGAACGTCCGGAGGTCTTCGAGCGCATCCTCGGAGCGCTTCAACCCGACATCATCTGCTTCTCGGAACTGGCGGACACGAACGAGGCGACGATTGCCGACCGATTGGAGGATATGCTCCCGCTCGACGACGGCGAGTCCTGGCATGTGTACAAGAGCTACGACACGGCGGTCGCAGCCAGATGGCCACTGTCCATGCAGGCCGGCGATACGATCCCGTCCACCGGAAACAGTCAGGCGATGGCCTTGGTCGATCTGCCCGATGCCGAGTACGACGTGGACCTGTACGTCATCAGCGCTCATTTCAAGTGCTGTGGCAGCATGGGCGGCAGCGAAGATCAGCAGCGCCAGCAGCAGTCCGACGCCAACGTCAATTGGTTTCGCGATCTGCGCGAACCGGGCGGGCACGTGAACCTGCCCATCGATACGCCGTTCCTCATCGCTGGGGATTTCAACATGGTCGGTGGCCCGCAGCCGCTTGATACGCTGCTCGACGGCAACATCATCGACCAGGCCACGTTCGGGGCCGACTCCCCGCCGGACTGGGACCTCAGTAACTCCGCCGACCCGATCCCCCTGCACAATGCCGGCCCCGGCGCCTATAGCTGGCGTAACGACTCCAGTTCTTTCGCCCCCGGGCGGCTGGATTTTGTGATCTACACCGACAGTGTGATGACCGTCGCCGGGAGCTTCGTGTTGAACACACTGGACATGAGCCGGGAGGATCTGGCGGCGCATGGGCTACAGGCACAGGACACGGCTGAGGCGTCCGACCATCTGCCGCTGGTCGTGGATTTCAAGCCGGGCCGACTGCTTCCCGGCGATGCCGATCACGACGGCGACGTGGATCTCGACGATTTCCGGGTGTTTGCCGACTGCCTCGCCGGGCCCGGTGTGGCCCCGAACCCCTCTCTACCCGGTGTGACGGAGCAGGACTGCCTCGATGCGTTCGACTTCGACGAAGCCGATGGCGACGTGGATCTGCAGGACTTCGGCGTATTCGAGCATGTGTTTACCGGCGGATAGCTCCGGGGCACCGCCATGTTCCCGGCTCGCTCGTACCGGTCCCTCGTTGAGGCGACCCGACCACCGCGGTAACATCCCACGGTGCCCGACGGACCGCCCATCACCTGGACCGACGCCAAACAGATCGCCTGGACCATCCGTGTCGACTCACACGCGATCTCACTTACCAACGGCACCGAGACCATCGACCTACCGCGCGAGACGTGGGACCGCGATCTCTATTTGGCGGCCACCGATTCCGGCGTCATCATTCGGTTCCAGGGAACGCGAAGAGAGGCGGGGTTCCTCCTGACACGCGAGGCCGCTGCACCGTTCCTCAGCCTGATCGGGGCGTCGCAATCACCGGCGGATTCGGCTGGTGGGCCTGACAAGGCGAGGCTAGCCGCTCGTTCATGGCGTCGGCCGCAGGCAGCGAGCACGGCGCCCTCGGGTCGTCGCCCGTTGATCTGGCCGAAAGTGTCGCCCTATTCCGTCTTTGCCCTCATCTTCGCGTCGATCAGCTTCTTCCCGTTTGTCGGGATCGTCTTTGGACTGGTCTCGGCGACCTTGATCGTGATGTTCTTCAAGCGTGTCCGGCAGACCGAATCCATGCGCCACGGGCGCGTCATGGTGGCGATCGCTGGTGCGCTTCTGGTCTGGGGTACAGGCCTGTGGGCCTTCAGCACCTGGGCATGGTATCAGATGCAGGCTGGCCCATGGTTTCCTCACGGCTCGTTCGCGGATGCGGTGATCCCGCCGAAATGGCTCAACGTGGCCATCTTTCTCGGCGTGATCCTGTTCTCTCTCAGCGTACACGAGGCGGCCCACGCGATCACCGCCTGGTGGTTGGGCGACGACTTAGCCCACTCACAGGGACGGGTGACGCTGAATCCCCTGTCTCACATTGACCCGTTTGGAACCGTTTTGTTGCCCATCCTGTTGGCAGCCAGCGGAGCGCCGGTGTTCGGCTACGCCCGTCCCGTGCCTGTCAGACTCGGCGGAGTGCGTGGCTACCGCCGGGCCCACATCCTGATATCTCTTGCCGGTCCGGGATCGAATCTGCTCATGGCCGCCATGGCGATGTCGTTGCTATTGGCCATCGCCTGCGGGGTAGCGATCGCCGACCCCTCAGCGAACCCGGGGGCGAATCCGGGAACGATGGATGTCGGTCGCGTGGTCGTCGTCGCCATGGAGGTTGTCAGGCGCATCCTCCTCGTGAATCTCTTTCTCGCCTTCTTCAACATGGTTCCCATACCGCCGCTGGACGGGTCGTGGGTGATGGAGCACTTGTATCCACGTACCTTGGGTCCGTTCTACGCCCGCATCCGACCGTACGGGTTCATGATCTTCGTCGGGTTCTACTACTTCGGTGCGTTCAAATACTTGCTGGCGCCGGTCTATCAGGTGACCTGGGCGGCGTACGACCTGATTGGGGTTTACTACGCACTATTGTGGTAAGAGGACAAGGGCCGACTCGAGTGATAGGGGTGGCTAGACACTTGGCGACACCGAAGCATGGGCTGTCGGCGTGGCGTCGATCCGGCTCGGCCCGTGGGACGATCGGCTGATGGGTACACTCAGGAGATTCAGAATGCGCAACACCCAGCGTCAGCGAAACGCTTCGATCGGCTGGTCGCCATGGCGGGCGACGATGGTCCTGATGGCCCTGCTGATCGGTTGTCAAAGCACGGTCGAGACAGGTGATTCGGACCGCGACAACGACGGCCTGACCAATACCGAGGAGGCAGCCCTGGGGACCGATCCGGACAATCCGGATTCGGACGGCGATACGTTGCTCGACGGAGCCGAGGTCGAAGCGGGCACCTCTCCACTGGCGGCCGACAGCGATGGCGACGGACTTCGGGACGACATCGATCCCGACCCGCTGGTTCCCGAAGGCATGGGAGCCACCGAACCCGAGGTCCAGGTCACGGACCAAGAGATCGAGCCCAACGGTACGTTTTCTACAGCTAACCGACCCATTGCGAACTCCGATGACCAGATCGTGGCACGGGGTGCGATCGACGAAGCCGGCGACATCGACGTGTTCGACATCGGCGCAGTAAACGCGGGCGATGTCCTGCGGATCAGCGTCTCAGCCCTCGACGACTCGCTTGATGCAGCGCTGGCCGTCTTTGACGATCAGGGACTGCTGGTCATCGACAACGATGATGCTGACTTCGGAGCCGGACTACTCGACCCGAGCATCGAACTCACCGCCCGGCGCGACGGCGATCCCTACTACGTGGCCGTCACCCCTTCG
>JADFPW010000309.1 GCA_022562105.1 Planctomycetota bacterium | reverse complement strand
TGTAGCCCACAAGGGTGCGCAGGCGATTGGGGTCGGACTCCAGATCGTACCAGGCGACAATCTGCCCGTTGGCGAATCCGAGCTCGAAACGGCCCGCTGCTCCAATCCGCCAACGCCGTCCGTCGCGCTGCAGGTAGAGCTTCCCGTCATCGCCGGTCGAGCTTCCCATCACCTCCTCACGGTTGTCAGCCAGGATGATGTCGTCGAATCGAAGCTCGATCGGCCGATCGGCGTCGACCACCGACCAGCGAAGCGCTCGCACGCTGTCCAGCGGGATGCTCTCGCCCACCTCATGCAGATCCAGTCGGATAACATTCCACCCGGCGTGCAGCGGAAGCAACGTATGCATAGGCTTCGTCGAGCCGGCCACGATCGACAACTCCAGCTCCACCCCATCCGACGGCGAGTGAACGCTCATCAGGAGCAGGTTGTAGTCTCGCCAGTCGCGTTTCAGAAACCAGTTCCTAGCCGTCGAACTGTCCGCCAGCAACGTGTCGCCCCGGTCGCCGAATACCGCCTGCAAGCATCGCCCGCCCGTCGCCGCGACGCCGCCGTCGATCAGCAGACCCAGCTCCGCGACGGCGGAATCACCCGCCAACTGGAACAGTTCCATGTGCCGGGGATGCTCGAAGTCGGCTACGACCGCGAATCGCCCCGTACGAAGATCCGGGTAGTAGGCCATCAGCCGATCCGATTGGGTCGAGAATTGCTGTTCTGATCTCAGCAACCCGGAACATCCGATGGTGGACATGCCGATGGTCAGCATTGTCAGTACCGCGAGCGTCAGCGAGCGGTCCTGGGCCGCTCGCTGACGCTCGCGGTACTGAAGCCAGGGGCCGCCTGTCGCCGATCCGAACCCGGCCCCTGGGCGACCGGCTCGCACATGGATCAGCCCCATCGACCGGGCGCGGTGCAGCGGCCGGTCATCGGGATCGCTTGCCTGTTGAACCTGATCTGTTCCGCCGCTACCCGACAAACTCGTACTCCCTGTCGTGCTTATAAGGGTTCGATTCGCAGGGTCATGGTGCCGTCATTGAACTGGCATTTCAAGATCCGAAACCGGCGCTTGCCGTCGGGATACTCGAAGCGGTTCGCCACGCTCGTCCCTTCGCGGAGTACCTCTGACGGCGCCCGAGTCCGCATCTCGTCGGTCAGGAGTCGCAGTGCCTCGGGCAGGGCGTCACCGGACCGAGCCGACTGGCTGGCCAACGCCCCAATCGCCTCATCACCGGAGGAAAGAGGAATGGGCAGCGAGCCGCCGCGAACACCAGCCAGCCTGATTCGGATACTCTCGTCAGCCAGCTCCACCGCGACGTGGGCGCTGGCCACCGCCTTCCACCCCTCAAACTCCACCACGCCGGCCAGGATAAGCTTGCCGCCCTCAAAAGCCACCACCGGATCTCGAACCCACGACGGCACCCAGGGCTCGGCCTCGGGGTAGATGTGCTCACGGGCGGCGATCCATTGGTTGACCCGTTTCGCATCCAGGGAGAAGTCGAACGGCTGCCCACTCGCCAAGCCGCTGCTGAACTCCAGATTCGCGTCGGTCAGTGAATCGCGAACGCTCTGCAACTCCGATTCCGCGATGCGGGCAGGCCTATACCAGCTGGGTTTGTGCTGAAACGTCAGCCACACCGCCACCAATAAGACGATCAGCGCCGCGCAGCACGCACCCAGAATGCGAATCCAGCGAGGGCGAGGTTTCGGAGACTTCTGCATCACATCTTGAGAATCGATCGCCCCGGGGGTCCGACGGCGCGCCCACACCGGCGCCCCGAGATCCCAACCCGAGCCTGCGGATCGCAATCCGTGGGTTCGGACGGAGCGCTTTGGGGTCAACCACTCGTCCGCTCCACGATGATGACCGCCATCGAACCTGGTGTCCACGTAGTGTTTGGCTCGCAGGTCGGTAGAATGCACCTGACATGGCATTGACTCCGCTCCTGATGCTCGTTGCTGGTGGAATGCTAGTCGGGATCTGCGCCTCCAGGCCCCAGCAGATCGCTTGGCCATTCCTACGCCTCATCGGGATCATTGTGGCCGTTATGACTGTGAGTGTCGTCGTTTGGTCGTACCTCGGCCCCGACCGCGCCGACTCATCCTCGGAGCCAGCGGAGATGACGTCTCGCATAGCGCTCCTGATGACGGCGATCAGCGCGGCGGGATCTATCGGCCTTCTAACGCTGGCTCCCCTGGCGGCCCGCTATCCAGCCGCGGTCCGGTGGACATGCGGCCTGGGCGGCTTGGCAGGCATCGCCGCCGGTTGCACGTGGTGGTTATGCGGTGATACCACGGCCATCTCCCCGCCGTGGCTGACGGCCGTGGTCTGCCTCGACTACGGCCTGGCGGCTTGGCTCACGGGCACGGTCACACTGGCGTGGCTGTTGGGTCACGCCTACCTGACGGCGACCAAGATGACCATCGATCCCCTACGACGGCTCAGCAAGCTACTATGCGTAGCCATCGTCGTGCGCGGCCTGTTCGTCCTGGGGTCGATCACCGTGGCCTACCTCGTCGGCGGGGACGAGCTGACCAACCGTCTCAGCCGGGAATGGCTCATTCTCACCGTCCGGGTCGTCGCGGGGTTGTTGACCGTGGGCGTCTTCAGCTACATGGTCCTGGATTGCGTGAAGTTGCGGAGCACGCAGTCGGCGACTGGGTTGCTCTACTTCAACTCCGTTCTCGTGTATGTTGGGGAGCTGAGCAGCCAGTACCTGACGGACCGATTAGGTTGGCCCGTATAATCTGGTGATTTGATGATTTTACTTCCAATCGCCAAATCACGAGATCACCAAATCACCCAATAGCAAGGAATCCGGTGGTCATGCAGATTCGTTTCCATTGTCCGACTGAAGATTGCGTGGCCATCATCGAACTGGAGCCGTTCGAGGAATGCGAGGGCAGCATTCGCTGTCCGCGTTGCAACGTGGAGCACGCCGTCCACATCACCGAATCCATGCGGGTGCAACGTCAGCTCGACTTGTGCGCCGTCTGTGGTGCGAGCGAGATGTTCCTGCGTAAGGACTTCCCCCAGATACTGGGGATTCTGGTGGTGCTCATCGCCGGGGCCATCAGCCTCAGCTTCCTCAAGTCCGACCTCCGAATCGCCTATGGCGTCCTTGGCGTAGCCATCCTCGTGGACCTGATCCTCTATCTCTTGACCGGTTTGGTCACCAGTTGCTACGCCTGCCGAGCCGAGTACCGCAAAGTCACCCCCAACCCGTCGCACGAGGGTTTCGACCTGGCCACTTCGGAAAAGTACTAGCGGCCGATCTGCAAGTGTTCTGCCGTAGGCGGATCAATTCCCTATTTCCGATCAAGCGACGGGCCTGCGACGTAGCATTTGCGGATACCGTCCCCTCGGCCCCTCAATCCCTTGGTCCCTCAGCCCCTGCTGCCTCACTGGCACGTTCCGAAACGGGCGAGGACGTAGCCGACGTCGAGGGGGTCGACCAGGGCGTCGCCGTTCATGTCGGCGGTGTCGCAATCGGGATCGCCACTGTCCACGTCGCAGCCGAAACGGGCCAGGACGAAGCCGGAATCCAGCGGGTCCACCAAGCCGTCGCCGTTGGCGTCGCCGTCGCAGGACGGAGGATCGTCAACACACTGCAACGTGGTCAGGAAGATGTCGTGGTCACCCGCGGCGGTGTGCTCGTCCGTCGATTCGCCGGGATCGAAGTCCACGGTCTCCGAAAAGTCGCCGGTGACATAAATCTTGCCAGAATCGCTCGCGGCGATTCCCGCGCCTAGTTCCGCCCCTTGTCCTCCAGCGGTATAGGTCCAGCCGTAGGTGCCGTCGGCCTTTAACATCGTGACGAAGAAGTCCACCATCCCATTGGAAGCGTGCGGATCTCCGCCCGACGGGTCAAAGTCCACCGTGTATCCAGGGAGTGCATCGTCGCCTCCAAAAATCCCGGCCAGAACAATGTCACCGTCCACGGTGGTGGCGATTCCGTGCCCGACTTCACTCTCGTTGCCGCCGGCGGTGTAGGTCCAGACGTAGGAGCCATCCGAACCGAGCTTGGTTACAAACACGTCGGATAGCCCATTGGAGAACCGCTCGTCGACACCATCACTAGCGTCAAAATCCACTGGCCCGCCCGTGAAGTATCCCGTGAGGGCGACTGAGCCGTCGTCAAATACGGCGACCCCTTGTGCCGTGTCAATTTCAGTGCTACCGGCCGTCCAAACCCACTCGTAGTCGCCGTCGAGCGAGAGATTCAAGACGAAGGCATCGAACGAACCATGCGACGTGCGCTCCTCCACGCCGACGCCGGGATCGAAGTCGGTCGTCTCACAAAAATGTCCCGCCACGTAAAGGGTCTCGCTATCGACGATCACTGAGTTCGGCTGATCGCAGTCCTCGCCACCGAAAGTGACGGTCCATTCGTAGGATCCGTCGGGATCCAGCTTGCCGAGGAATGCATCATGTGATCCCTTATTTGACTCGTGCTCGTCGATGCCTTCCGAGGGGTCGAAGTCAACCGTGCCGACAAAATCGCCAACGGCGTATACGGCTCCATCAGTCCCCACGGCGATCCCCCACGTACCGTCGATGCCGGTACCGCCGAAAGTACGTGTCCATGCGTAGTCGCCGTCGCTGGTCAGCTTGGTGACGAAGACATCGGTGAAGCCAAGTGATTCATGCAGATCAACGCCGGCCGTTGGATCAAAATCCACCGTTTGCCAAAACACTCCCGTTATCAAAACAGCGCCGCTGTTATCGATCGCAACCGCCCTTGCCCCATCGCCCAATTCCGCCCCCATCGTCCGGGTCCACGCGTAGGTTCCGTCGGCGTGAAAGCGCGTGACAAAAATATCGTTACTTCCGTTGGAGGTGTGGAGATCGACTTCCAGCGACGGATCGAAGTCCACGATACCGTCAAAAGCACCGGCCACAACCACGGGACCATCCATTCCTACAGCTACCGAACACCCTCTATCTCTACCGATGCCTCCCATGCTCCAGGTTGTCTCGTAGGCGAAGAAGGGGCAGTCGCCACGTGTTTCACCGACGAAGCTCAGCGACGTCACCATCACCAGTCCTACTGAATATTCCAGCCGTTTCAATCCGTTCATGGCTCAACTCCCCATACCCGTCCCCGGAGCACCGCATGCACTGGATTCCGAATTCCGCAGAATCCGCGCACGCGACGACACTCCATATCCTACGCGATAAGCGGGGACGGTTCAAGGCACCACCCACGACCCCAAAGCAGCTCGCAGACGCAGGCGGCCCGCGGGCCGGGTGATCGAACCTTCAATCATCGACGCATCGGCGGTTCTATTGGTTACAACCCGCATACCGATGTGTCGAACCACCCCTCAACGGCGTCGGGAACGTCCATTTT
>JADFPW010000018.1 GCA_022562105.1 Planctomycetota bacterium | reverse complement strand
ATGCGTCAGTTCCACACTCGGAGGAGATACCGGACGCGTTCCCGGTCAGATTATAGCCGCAGTGTTGGCCATGGGCGCTCGGTGGGCGGCGGTCATGCCAGAACCGGTGTGCGGTGAAGACGGCGATGGTCATCACAGGGATGATGCAGCTAACTCCGATGGCGACGGCATACGAATGGGGTGACGTGCGAAGCCAGTGCATGCAGCCGAGAACCGCCACCAGCGCCAGCAGCTCGCACACCAGTACTGAAGTCAACTTGACGAGTCGAGGCATACGAGACGCGCGGGACATGGCGGCTGTTTTACCATCGACTCGGCGCCGAAGCTCAATGTCATCGTGTGGAACTCGCCAAGGTGGAAGAACACGAACCAGCGCAGACTGATCCCCCAGCCCACCGTAAGCATCAAGCAAACGAGAAGCCCCACCCATCTAACAACTCGACAACGGCGCAGTGGAGAGGACATGCGGACCAGTGCACCACCGGACCCGCGCTTGGCGCGGCGTTTACGCTATCGAGCGCGACGATGCGTCCCGGCGCGGTCGGTAGGGTTGCCTTCCAGCCATCGACAGCGCGAGTCGACGTGCGACTTGTCGTACGGGTCATCGCAGTTCGGGGCGATTACAGATTCGGCGATCATGCGCTGACGGGTAGTCGAGCTGGAGTAGCCCGCGTCCTGACGGGCCAAGTCGTAGGCGATTCGACGCATCTCCCGCAGCGGGTCGGATGACGTCAATTGAGACGAACCGCCGGGCGAGTCGGATCCGGGCGGTGAATCGAAACTGGACGCGGCGTCGCGGCAGGTCAGGCCGTCGCCGCAGTCGTCCAGGTGGCTGAACATCCAATAACGCAACTCGATCTCATCGTCCGATTCCCAAACCTCGATCATTCGAGCCTCTTGCGGATAGTCCAGGATCGAACTGGTCTCGATCTCCAGGTAGTTGCCCTGATCCCACACCCGGTTGCGATGCGTATGGCCCACCAGGTGCAGGACCACACACGGGTACGAGCGCAGCAGCTCGCGCCAGGAGTTCGGGCTTACGGCGCTGCCGTAGTCAATCTTCAAGTCGGCGCTGGGGTGGTGAGTGAGGATGATGACCTGTTCACCACGCCCGCAAGCGGCTTCGAGCTCGGCTGCGAGAAAGAGTATCTGGGCGAATCCGATCGAACCTTCCGAATAGAAACCGGCCGGCTGGGGAGCTAGCGCATCACTCGAGTCGAGCCCGATGAGCCGAACCCCCGGCACCGGGGAGACGCTGTACCACGGCTTGTCTGAGGCCGGATCGAACCCGTGCCCGGCTGGTGTGGTTTCCGTTTCCGCGAGGGCCCGCAGATTGGTTTGCACGGAGATGAACCGCCGATCCGGGTTGGGCCAGATGTAGGTGGGGAACGCCAATCCGGCGGGCGGACCTGGATTAGCTGGCGAGATCAACATGTAAGTGGTGCTGCCCACCGGATCCAGTACGAGCGGCAGGAAGAACCCGACGCGATCGGGCAGCGGCAACGGACTGACCAGCGAGCCATCAAGTTCCTTCACCACAGGGAAGACGCCCACCGCGAAATGCTCGTGGTTGCCCATCACCGCATACCACGGGATGCTCTTCAGGTTACCGTGGCCTCCATTGCGATAGAGGCCTTCGGCGACGAACGCGTGATGCGGATCCAGCTCGGGCGGCCCGCGCTTCTCGACCGGGCGATCGTCAGGCCCGCTGCGTGGATCGATCTCGCCGCCGTCGAACGTGCTCAGAAACCAATCCAGCTCATTGCTCTGGCAATTGTCCACACCGTCTCCGGTATGCACCAGGAAGTCCACCGTCGTGCCGGACTCGTGGTAACGATTCACCGCCCGAATCGTGCCGTCCAGGAGTTGTGTCGAGTAGGCTTCCTGAGGCCGCCAGGAATCGCGAATGATCGCGTTGGCGAAGGTCAGCCGGGCGGGCGATTCCTCATCCATGATCTGTGCGTCCGATAGATGGGCTAACCGGGCCACCAAACGAAACTCCCCGGCGTCCAGGGGGTCGAGATTCTGGTTGGGGAGTACGTTTCCCTGGTTGGATCCGCACGAGGCGATGCAGCAGGCGATCACCCCACCTAGGAGAGAGACACGGACGCGACTCCACACCTGAATTGCTCCTTACCGACTGGCCGTCGTTGACTGGGCCCTGAAAAACGCTCGCCCATCTGATTATAGGCCGCTGCCTACCCGATCACCCTGGTGTGGTGCGCAATGGTGCGTCCTGGGCCGTCGCGGCACGTGGTGCTACGACACAGCTCTATCGACGGGTTCTGTTGGGTGCCATGGGCAAACTTCTCTGCCCGTGAGCCGTGCAGGGACAACACGGGCAAACAAGTTTGCCCATGGCACCCGCAGGCTTAAGTATCGCTATCCACTAGTATATCGGGGAGCCGGGCTGGCCGCTTCATCGGCGCTCGAATGCGGCGTGTTAGAACCGGTAACGCAACCCGATCTGAGTGGCCCAGCCGTTGAACTCCTCGGGGCGGTAAAAATGGAAGGCATAGTGGGCTGAAAGATCCAGCGCCCATCGCGAGTCGAGAGGGATCTCCCACCCCAGCCCGATCAACCCGCTGACCAGCCAATCGCGGACCTTCTCATGGTCCGAGTAAAGCGTGAACGGGGCGTAGCCGTATCGACCGCGCCCCTCCGCATCGACATAGGTGACTTCCACTCCGGCGAGCACGTAGGGGCGCCCGGCCTTGATGTGTTCCCACCGACTGGCGTAGCGGCCGTACTTGGGTGTGGCGAACGGGTAAAGGTTGGCCGTGATTCCGGCGTAAGCGATCTTGTAGTCGAAGCTCACTTTCAGGTTCGCGGTGAGCACGCGCTGGTGCGTTCGATCTTTCCACACTCCGCCGCCGGCGTAGACGTTCCATTTGAACCAGTCGTTTTCCTGGCGTCCCAAGCCGAGGCGAAGCGTATGGATCGACAGGTCGCGCCTTCGGTCGAGCGCCGTCGTCGTGCTGCCGAGCAGGCCGAGAAAATCCAGCCTGAGTGGTAGCTGCAGTCGTCGAGCCAATTGCCGCTTGGTCCACGCCAGGCGGGGGAACGAAGTGCGCAGCCCGAAATCCAGATACCAGAATTCCTCGTCGGCGTGGACATGCGATTCCGGCTCGACATCGGTGGTGGCGAGCCACGACGGATTCGATGATGGCTGGGCGGGGCGAGAGTCGGGTAGATTCCCGGACGCCGGCGGGTGTGGGCGGGCTTGGGCCGCGTTGGCGGCAGGTTGAGCTCCCGACGAGGGTGGACGATCTGCCCGCGTCTCGTTGGGATCCGCCGTCGAATCCGCCGCCGGGGATCGAGTGAATGGGCCGGCGAGTCGCCAGGCGTCCGCGTGGCGCCCGACCCCCCGACCGCCGGAACCGCCGACGCAGCCGGCGAGTACGGCCATCAACCCCAGGAGGGCGGCCGACGCCGCAATCCAGTCGGAGGGTGTTTGGATTGGTCTGTTGTCGGTCATGGCGCCGGGCGATCTCGGGGCGAAAAACGTTCTCCTCCCACATATAGCATCGGTACGGTGCCACATTCCACCAGCCCGCCCTCGTCCGCGTGTAGTGTCTGATAATCATTGATGCGCAAATCAAGCAGGCCCTAGCCGCTCGAATCCACGCTGTGTCCGAGGCCTGCGCCCTCCGGGCCGCTACTCCGGAAACTGGAAGTCCAGGACGCGCAGCTCCGGGCTGCGGCGGCCTTGGAAGTCGTTAATCATGGGTTCGACGGCCAGGCGGCAGCGTCGATGTTGCTTGAGATCCTGTTCTACGGATGCCAGACCAAAGGCGATGGAACGCATGGTGACGGTCCCGTCGGTGAAAGAGGCCTGTAGATGTTCGCCGCCTCTTCCCACCCGGCGCGGTTCACTGTGGAGTTGAACCCAGTCGGTGGCCAATCGGGGCTTGGAGTTGCCCGATCCGAAAGGCCCGAGACGTTCGATCGCCTCAACGGTGGCCAAATCGAGCTCGGCCAGCTTGACCTCGGCGTCGAGGCGCAGCTTGGGCTGCAAGTCCACAGACGTCAGACGGGAGTTCGCTAACTGGATGAAGGACGCCGTGAAGTCGGCTATTCGGTTTCGTTGCATTCTGAGTCCGGCGGCCATGGGATGTCCGCCGAATGAATCTAAATACTGCGAGCAAGCCGACAGGGCGTCATGCATATCGAAGTGTTCCACGCTTCGAGCCGAACCCTGGGCCGACTCGCCGTCCATACAGATCAACACGGTGGGGCGGTGGTACTTGTCCACCAATCGGGCGGCTACGATTCCCACGATTCCCGCGTGCCAGTCGTCCGAGGCCAGGACAATTCCTCTACAGGAATCGAGGTCGTATCCGTGCTGCTCGACAAGCTGGCAGGCCTGTTGGACCATTTTGCGTTCGAGCGATCTGCGCGAGCGGTTGTGCTCTTCCAAATACGCAGCAATTTCGTGGGCCCGCTGTTCGTCGGCCCGGGTGAGCAATTCGACGGCCAGGCGGGCATGCCCCATTCGGCCGGCGGCGTTGAGTCGCGGGGCCAAGCGAAAGCCCACGTCGTAGCTGGTGACGCGATCGCCGGACAACCCTCCGGAATCGATCAGCGCTTTGAGACCCGGGTTTGTTGTGTGTTTCAGGGCGGCCAGGCCGTGATAGGTGATGATTCGGTTCTCGCCGGTCAGAGGAACGACGTCCGCGACGGACGCCAGGGCGACCAGGGACAATGATTCGCTGAGGATGTCTCTGTAGACGGAATTGACCTTTTGTGTACCACTGAGTTCCCGAGCCAAGGCCCAGGCGACCTTAAAGGCGACGCCGGCCCCGCACAGGTGCGGGTTGGGCGACGTTCCGCCCACGGTGGGGTGGACGATGACCTCGGCCTGGGGAACGGTTTGATCGGGCTGATGGTGGTCGGTGATCACCAGTTGGATGCCCAGCTCGCGGGCCAGACTGGCCTCGGCGACGGCTGTGATTCCGCAATCGACGCTGATGATGAGCTGGCCGCCGGTCTCGGCTATGGATCGAATGGCGTCGGGATTAAGTCCGTATCCTTCCTCGAGGCGATGCGGAATGTAGAAGCTGACCTCCGCTTGGGCGGCGGTGAGCAGGTCCCAAAGGATGGCCACTCCGGCGATGCCGTCCACGTCGTAGTCGCCGTACAGGACGATGCGTTTCTGGGCCCGAACCGCATCGGCGATGATTCTGCCGGCCTCGACGGCTCCGGGCAGCTCCTCGGGTGGCAGCAGATCCGCCAACTGGGGGTTGAGGAATCCGGCCGCCCGATCCCCGAGATCCAAGCCTCGAAGGTGAAGGAGATGGGCCAGAAGGACAGGGACGTTCCACTGGCGCGAGGCCTGCTCGCGGTGCTCCCACAGGGGTTGGACGATCCATTTCTTGGCCATTCGGCTTGGCAAGCTACTCGCCCAGCCCCGGCGAGGCGAGCCGGGGCGTTGGTTGGGGATGCCCGGCCCAACCCCGGGCCGGCGGCAGCGGGATCCGCCGGGCGGGAATCCGTGGAGATCGTATCTATCTGTCAGGCATGAGGTTACGGCTGCCATGGGGGTCGTCTTGGGGTATCGTGCAGAATGCTCGATTTGGTGGAACCTATCGCCGAACCAGAGTGTACAAGGATGTGGTAGCCGTCAGGGGCAGTGCGCCCGCAGCGGCTGCCGCTGGTGTGGGATCCGCTGGGCGTTGTTTGGCCCAGGGGCCCGGAATCACGGGTTGTCGAACGGGGCTGGGGGGCGAGCAAAACCCCGGTGGCAGGAGTCGAGCGTTGAGCATTGGCGAAGTACTTCTGGAGCGTCACAAGATCACCGGGGAGCAGCTATCGGCTGCCCTGGCGGCTCGGAAGCACAAACACGATCGCATCGAGCGCATCCTGATCGAGATGGGGCACGTCAAGGAGATTGACGTGCTGGAGATCATCGGGGAGCAGCTCTCCATGCCGGTGGTCGATCTGGCCTCCATCGAGATCGACGAAGCCCTTCTGAAAGAGATCCCCTCCAAGGTGGTGCATAAGTGTCGCCTGGTACCCATCGATCGCCGCAACGGGACCATTCGGGTGGCCACGGCGAGTCCCTACGACGTATACGCGATCGACGAGTTGGCCATGCTGACCGGCTGCAAGATCGAGTCGGTGTTGGCCCTGGAGAGCGACATCCAGCGGATCATCAAGCAGCACTACGGAGTGGGCGGCAAGACGGTCGAGGACATGATCGATGCGTCCGACGTGGAGGTGGTCAGCGACTTCGAGGACACCGAGCAGGATCTCATCGAAGAGGCCCAGGAAGCGACGGTGGTCAAGCTGGTGAACGAGATTCTGGTCGAGGCCATCCGCGACCGGGCTTCGGACGTGCATATCGAGCCGTTCGAGCACGAGTTGCGGATTCGCTACCGCGTGGACGGCGTCCTCCAGCCAACGAGCATTCCGCCGCAGATCCGCCGCTTTCAGAACGCGATCATCTCGCGCATCAAGATCCTCTCGAATCTGAACATCGCCGAGAAACGTCTGCCGCAGGACGGCGGGTTCAAGATTCGGGCTCACAACCGCGAGATCGACCTGCGGGTCAGCATCATTCCGAGTGCGTTCGGCGAGTGCGTGGTCATGCGGATTCTCGACAAGCAGGCGGTGTCGCTATCGCTGCCCGCCTTGGGAATGAAGGACGAGACCTACGAGCGCTTCCAGCGGTTGATCACCATCCCGCACGGGATCATTCTGGTGACAGGCCCTACGGGTTCGGGCAAGACGACGACGTTGTATGCGGCGCTGAACAGCATCCGCTCGGACGCCATCAAGGTTCTGACGGTCGAGGATCCGATCGAGTATTACCTCGATGGGATCAATCAAGTGCAGGTCAAACCGCGGATTGGACTGACGTTCGCCAGCGCCCTGCGGAGCTTCCTGCGGCACGACCCAGACGTTATCCTGGTGGGTGAGATTCGCGATTTCGACACCGCGGAGGTGGCGGTCAATGCCGCCCTGACCGGCCACCTGGTGTTCAGCACCCTGCACACCAACGACGCCGCCAGCGCCACGACCCGTCTGCTGGATATGGGCGTAGAGCCGTTCCTGGTCAGCAGTGCCATCGAGGGCATCCTGGCCCAGCGACTGGTGCGGAAGATCTGCCCCGATTGCAAGGAGGAGTACGCCCCCGAGCCCGAGAAGCTGCCCGCCGACTTCTCGATCGAGGGTGTCACCACGTTGTATCGCGGTACCGGCTGCCGCGACTGCCGCCACACGGGTTACCGGGGTCGGCTAGGCATTTTCGAGCTGATCGTGCTCACCGACGAGCTGCGGCAGATGATTCTGAAGCGGTCGTCGGCCACGGAGCTGTGCAACGCCGCCCGCTCGCACGGGCTGACACTCCTACGCGATGACGGTTGGGCCAACGTCCGGGCAGGTCTGACCACCGTGGAGGAGATCCTGCGGGTCTCCAAGGTCGCAGCGGTCGGGGGATAGTGGACGCGAGATCGCGGATCCCTACCGGTCGCAACATCCGGGGCCCTGAGAAACAAGGGTGATCGGCCCACGGATTGCGATCCGTGGGCTTGGGGGGACCGAGACCATCGGGTGTGGTTATCCGGACCCGGGGGGCGATCATTTCGTGCAATCAGGAGCACATCCCCTGCAATCGCCGACCGACCCACGGTGTAGAAGTCAGGGGTGGAGCGGATTCGCCATCGCTGGGCGGCGTGCGTTGACCTGAACCCAGGTAGGGGATATGGTTATCGGCGGCAGGAGGCCGCGTGAACACGCCAAGGCGAGGCAGCAGGAGCCAAGGATGGCGGAATGCTCTCGATCCGAGGGTCAATTCCTTCTTGCTGCCGGCGACGGATGCATCTGCACCTACGGTCCCATGCCGAGAAGTGCCCGGCCCCACCTACGGAACGATCGGTAGGTTCGGGTTTCTTGTGGGTTCGAGCTGGCGGCGTGGGAAAACCGGGCGGAGGAAGAGTCCGCGGATCACCGCTCGGTAACCGCGAAGGCTCGGAAGGCAGGCTGGGGAATGGGTACGACCCGTTCGTCGGCGAGCGAGGCGAGATGCCCACGTATAGCTATAAGGCGATGGGGGCGGACGGCAAGCCGGTGGCCGGTGTGCTAACGGCTGAGAACTACCAGGTCGTCCTGCGCACCCTGGAGGAGCAGAGCCTCTTTCCGATCAAGGTGCAGGAAGGCTCGGGAGTGGGTCGGTCCGTGATTGGCGGGTGGGGCAAGGTCAAGGCCCGCTACCTGACGGTCCTCTATCGTCAACTGGCCGATCTTCTGCGAGCAGGCGTTCCCATGCTGCGTTCGCTGGACGTGTTGGCCAAGCAGACGTCGCACGCGGTGTTGGCCGAGCTGATCCGCGAGGTCAAAGAAGACGTGGCCGGCGGTCAGACATTGGCCGACGCCATGGAGAAGCATCCGCGAGCGTTTAGCGAACTGCATGTTTCGATGATTCGGGCCGGCGAGTGCGGTGGTTTCCTGGAGGACGTCCTGGAGCGCATCAGCGGGTTCGCCGAGCGTCAGGACGAGCTGCGCAACAAGTTGGTGGGGGCGATCATATATCCGGCCGTGCTGATGTTCGTAGCCACGGTGGTGATTGTTTTCCTGCTGACGTTCGTCGTGCCGCAGCTTCGCGACTACATTCCGGCGTCAAGCTACAATTCCCTCACCTATCTCGTTTTTTGGCTCACCGACGTCATGCACGACCATTACGTGTTGATACTCGGTGGAATCGCCGTGACGGTGTTCTCCGTCCTGTCGTTCTTGAAGACCGAACGTGGCGACCGTTTCTGGATGCGTTTCAAGCTTCGGGCGCCGATCCTGGGAAAAGTCATAACCATCGTGGCGGTGTGCCGCTTCTGCCGCATCCTGGGAACCATGTTGCACAACGGCGTCCCCATCCTGCAAGCGCTGAAGATCTCGAAAGATTCGGCCGGCAACTTGATCCTGGCGGAAGAGATCGAGAAGGCCGCCGATAGCGTTCGCAAGGGGGATCCGTTATCGACACCGCTGGGAGCCAGCGGGCTATTTCCGTTGGACGTGATCAGCATGCTGCAGGTGGCCGAAGAGGGCAACAATCTCGAAGCGGTGCTGATTCAGATCGCCGATACGAACGAAGCTCGAACGGCGCGGCAGATCGATCTGGCCGTTCGAGTGGTGGAACCGGTGTTGTTGATGTTTATGGCTGTGGTGGTGTTGGTCATCGCCATGGCCCTACTGCTGCCTATCCTGACGATGAGTGCGGGAGTGACGTAGCGTTGGAGTGCTAATAGTCCTTGGAGACTAAAAGGAGTGGTGACTATGCCTGCCAAACAGTTGAAGACGAAGATGATGACCAAACGAACCCGAGCGTTCACCTTGATCGAGGTGCTGATCGTGGCCGGCATTTTGGCATTGCTGGCTGCCTTTGTGGTTCCGAGCCTGATGAAGACGGGCATCCAGGCCAAGGAGGAACTGGCCAGGGCCGGCGTGGGACACGCGGGGCCGCTCGCCGGGCAGATCGACAAGTTCTATCTCGATGTTGGCCAGTATCCTGAGTCTCTCGAGGACTTGATCAAGCAGCCGAGCTACATCGATGAGGATGATGAGGGGGGGAATCCCTGGAGAGGCCCGTACTTGAAGGCTGCCAGCGGGCTCAAAGACCCCTTCAAGAATGAGTATCAGTACAAGTATCCGGGCGACGTCTACGAGGACGCCTATGACCTGTGGAGCATGGGGGTAGATGGGAAGGACGGCACGGAGGACGACATCACCCCCTGGCCCAAGAACCGGTAGGTCGCCGAGTCGGCAGGGTGATCGGCGGATGTAACGACGTCCGAAGGTTTCGGACTAAAGCCCGTGGAGCAGTCTCGAGTGTCAAGTCAACGTCGAATTGGCAGAGCGTTTTCGCTACTCGAGATCGTGCTGGTCATCGGTCTCCTAGCGATCTTGTCGGCCCTGGCGGTGCCCAACCTGCTTCGACAGTTGACCGACGAAAAGCTGCCCGGATCGGCTCGGGAACTGCGCTCGCTGCTGAGCATGACCCGGGCGAAGACCATGCTGGACGGCAAGCGACACCGCATCCGCTTTCCGCGAGGTGACGAAATCGACGCCCGCGGCGGATCGCGCCAGCCGATCGTCGAACGGGAAAACGAACCGTTCGAGGATCCCGGGGTGTTCGAGCCGGTGCTGGCGGCGTGGGCCCGCGATGTCGTCCTGCGGGACGGCATCTGGTGCATGGAGGTCCGACTGGGTCGGCCCAACCTGGACGACGAGCTGGTGCAGCAGATGCAGGAGGAGTTCCACCTGCGAATGCAGGGAATCGGCGATGACTTCGACCCGCTGTTTCCGCCAGTGGTCTTCGACTTGGACGGCACCAGCGAATGGGCCACGTTTGTGGTGACCAACGGGCCCGAGGATACGGAAGACGAAGACGACCTTCCGCGCAGCGCGGTGATCGAGGTCATCATGGACGGGATGACCGGGTTGATTTGGTTGCAGCGCCCGTTCGCGGAATCGGAAAAGGAGATGCTGCTGGAAAACAATTGGCCGCCGGTGCTGCGGCGTGACTTTCTGACCCAGCGGCTGTTGACCGAGGAAGACGTGCTCGAGATCCAGGAAACCAAGGTCCGCTAGGAATCTGATGTTGGAACCCCAGGTGAAACGTGCTTAGCCATCGCTCATCATCCGTTTCGCGCCGGCCCATGGGGTGGCACGGTCTGGTACTCCAGGCCGTGGAGGTGACAGGAGCGTTCCGGCTGGTTCCACGGCCTGGAGTACCAGACCGTGCCACCCAACCGCTCCCTCACGGTCGCGGCTCGGATAGGGCGCGAGTGGCATCATCCGTTTCGGGTCGGCGCGGGTTCGTGCTGTTGGAAGTGGTGTTGTCGCTGGGGCTGTTGGTTCTGGGCATGACGGTCATCGGAGCCCAGGTTCGCCAGGCGTTCGATACCTCGGTGAACACGGCCCTGACCATGCGAGCCATGATGCTGGCCGAGTCGCGCTTGGCCCAGCTGGACAGCGGGATGCTCGTGTTGGACCCAGTCCTCATCGAAGCCGGCGAACCGATCGAAGAGGATTTCGGCCGACTGTTCCCCGCCTTCGCCACCCGGGTCACGGTATCGGAAACCGCAGTTGAAGAGCTTTTTCAGGTGACCTTGCAGATGCTCTACGACCGCAACCGAGATCCGGACGATGAATACGATTTCGACGAGTCGACCGTTCTGTACACGCTGTACACCCTGCGGGCGACGCCGGCGTTTATCGATCTGGAAGTGGATTTCGGCGTCGATCAAGAGCGGATCGAGAAGCTGATCGAGGCGGTTCCGGATGCGGAGTTCGATCCCTATGCGTTCGATCCATCCTTTTTGGCTTCGATGGAGCTGGAGGATCTGGTGGCGGTGCTGCCGGACCTGCTCGAAGCGCTGGGGATAGGCCCGGACGAGGTAGCCCGCATGCTGCCACCGGACGTCTTGCAGATGCTGAACGAAGCCGGCATCGGGGCCGACGATGTCAGTGATTTCGGTCGTGGGTCAAGCGATCAGGGGGGCGGACGATGACCGGTTCGCCGCCCATCCGAGCGATTCGACTCCGTGCGGTGACCCTGCTGGAGGTCATCCTGGCGATGGGGTTGCTCACCGTGCTCACCAGCAGCCTGTACTTTTTCTACGGCTCGTCGATCGACACGCGCGATCGCTCGCTGGCCATCACCCGGCGGACCCAGTTGGTGCGCGTGCTCCTGACCCGCATGGCGGAGGAGATTCGTCAAGCCAGCGGCTTCGTCGAAGGCTACGGAGCCGGGCTGGTCGGTTTTCCCCATGCCATCTCGGTCAACACGTTGGTCCTGCCGGACAAGATTCTGAGCCAGCCGCGTGATGTGTCGCTGGACCCATTGCCGGGTCAATTCGATCTACGCGAGGTGTCCTACTACCTGGCCATCGACGAGGAAAACCTCGACGACGAGGGTTTGGCGCGCATGCTGGGCATGGTTCGCAAGGAGGAGAAGACCTACAACCGCGTCGTAGTGATCGAAGGCGAGGAAGAGGGCGAGGCGGAGGAAACCCTGGCGGTCAAGGAGGAGCTGTACGCTCCGGAGATCAAGTTTCTGGAGTTCCGTTATTTCGACGGGGCGGCGTGGTGGCACACGTGGGAGCTGGAGCGGGGCAACAGCCTGCCGCAAATGGTCCGTATCACCATCGGGTTCACCCCCGATCCGGATACGCTGGACGGAGAAGAGGACGCGATCGAGCTGATCGAAGAGATATTCGAGTCGGACGAGGATGATGTCGAGCCGATGCCGGCCGATCGATTTGCGATATTCGTACGGTTGGTGCAGGGCGATACGTTTTTCGGTTCGCGCGTTTCACGAGCGGCGGCCTCGTTTGCCGCATCGTCGGCGCTATGAACCCAGAGGATCGAATGGACGCCATGAAGATGCGTGCCAAAGCCGGCGTTTCAAGGCGTGCGAGCTCAAGCTCGCGGGTCGCTTGTTCGCCCGCGTTGGGTGGGGCTCGCACGTTCCGTCGGTCGGCGGTGGTTCTGATCACCGTGTTGCTCATGCTCGTGCTGTTGGGGCTGATGGCTGCGGGGTTCGCGTTTCATGTCTATGCCGACGCGGGCGGGGCTCGGGCGGTGATGGATCGATTGCAGACCCGGCTGGCGGCCGAGGCGGGTATCCAACGGGCCACGTTGATGCTGCGTACCCAGCGCCTGGACGTCAACGCCTGGTACGACAACGAGGAGGAGTTCCGACACGTTCTGGTGTGGACGCCGGGCGGCGACCGGACGCTGATCGGCACCACCGCCGAGCCCGATGAGTTGAGCAGTCCCAAGGCCTACCGTTTCAGTCTGGTGGCCGACGATCCGTTCGATGACGAAGTGGAGATTCGCTACGGAATCATCGACGAGGCCGCCAAGCTCAACATCAACATCGCCACCGAGGAGGAGTTGGTAGCCCTGTTCCAGCAGTTCATCGATGAGAACATGGTCACCGACGATCAGGAGGAGATCAACGTCGGTCAATTGGCCAAGTCGGTGATCTACTGGCGCAGCTCGCAGCCTGACCTGAATGAGAGCGAGCGCCAGTACTACGCGGAGCTGGACCCGCCCTATCGGATCAAGCATGCCCCGTTCGAGACGGTCGAGGAGCTGCTGCTGGTTCGCGGATTCAACGGGCTCATCCTCTACGGCGAAGACCAGGATCGCAACGGCCTGCTGAGTATCAACGAGGACGACGGGGACGAGAGTTTCCCGATGGACAACGGGGACAACCTGCTGAACCCCGGCATCTATCCCTATTTGACGGTTTGGTCGCGCGACCTGAACACGGCCAGCGACAACCGGGCCCGGGTCTACGCCGTCGCGGACAACGAAAAAGCGGTCCGGGAGCGCCTCGAAGAGTTCATCGATGACGATCAGGTCATCAGCTACATCCTGCAAGCCATCAAGAAGCAAACCGACGATGGTGAATCCGGCCCCGAAACCGAAGGAGGCGGGCGCACGCCGGGAGGCAACGAAGGTGGAGGCCGCCGAACCGGCGACGAGCCCTCGATCATGGGCGGACGACCCGGGGTCACCTCGATCGGTGGCGGGCGGCGCCGAACGGGGGAGCGGCCCGGAAGAGGCGGAGGATCCAAGAGCGACGAGGGCAATCGCCGAACCGCTGGCCAGACGGAGGATGCCGAGGCCTCAGACGTAGCGACGCTGCCAGCGGACGGCAAGATCGCGCGAATGCTTCAGACCGCCGTGGTCGACGATCCCAGGTCGGCGGACCCTGAATCCCCGGCGGACGGAATCGATTCACCCGACAAGACCGGGCGCGACGATCAAGGAATCAAGGATGCCGGTTCGACCGGTGAGGCGGCGCCCGGCGAAGACCAGGTGAGAGACCAAGACAAGACGGGAACCGAACAGGGCGCCGGGATGACCACGCCGGCTTCGCTGTTGCGTGGCGAGGATGGGCAGGTGGGGACGTCGCCGGTGGATTACGATCATTTGCCCATCCTGCTGGATCACCTGACGTTTATCGATCCGACGTCGCCGGAACTTCCCGGCCTCATTGACGTCAATACGGCGCCTGGGCCGGTGTTGCGAACGCTGGCGGCGCTGTCCGAGGAGCAGATTCAGGACATCATCGACACCCGCCTGGAGTTGGAGAGTGAGCGCAAGATCACGCCCGCGTGGCTGATTACGGACGCGGGCATCGATCTGGAGACCTTCGAGCAGATCGCGGGACGAATTTGCGCTCGCGGCAATCGATTCACCATTGAGTCGTTAGGCTATAGCGACCATCGAGGCATGATGACGCGCTTGCAGGTGGTGGTGGAGATGAGAGGTCCGGTCGCCCAGGTGATGTACTATCGCGACAACACCCACCTGGGCACCAACTTTCCCATTTGGTACGAAGATGGAGATTCGACCCGTGCTGAGCGGACTCGCTGATCGAAACATCCTGTCGGTGGATTGGGATCCGCGCCAGTTGCGCATGGTCCACGCCACCGTTCGGAAACGGAACGTGGCGGTCGAGCGGGTGATGGCGGTGGCCATCGAGGCCGACGTGGACACGGGTGATCCCGCCGCCCTCGGCCAACTCATGCGCCAGGCCTTGCGCCAGGAGGGCGTGCGCACGCGGCGGGTCATCGTGAATCTGCCCCGCGACCAGGTGGTGCTCAACACGTTGAACCTTCCCCGGGTGAACGTAAGCGACACTGCGGCGATGGTTCAGCACCAAATCGCCAAAGAGCTGCCCTTTCCGGTGAGCGAAGCGGTGGTCGACTTCGCCATGCCGCCCGATGACGGCGGTGAAGGCACACAACCCGTGCTCGTCGGAGCCGTGCGCCATGAAGCCCGCACGTTCTATCAAGAGGTCTGCCATCATGCCGGCCTGAAGCTCGAACGCATCGGACTGCGTCCCTATGCCAACGCGGTGGCGGCCATGGAGATGCTCAAGGATCGTCGTCCGGAGCGCGTCCTGATCGTGGACGTGGGCCCGACGATGACGGAGATCGATGTCATCTGGAACGGCCGGTTGGCGTTTTCGAGGGCGGCCAGCGTTCGGATCCCGCGATCAGCCTCCGGGGGTTCGACGACCTCCATTGAGGCAGTCCGCCGCACGGTCGATGCCGCGGGGACCGATCAGGAAGCGGCGAGCCCGACAGGTGCGGATCTGGTCTACCGAGCCGAGGAATCCGAGGAGTCGCCGCTGTCGGCCGAGTCGGCGGTCAATCGACTGCTCGTCGAAGTGACCCGTTCGATCGAAGCCTACCGCAACAACGACCCCGGGGCGACGATGGATCACGTGATCATCGGCGGCGTCACCGGATTGGAGGATGCGCTGTCCGAAGCGATCGAGCAGCGCTTCTCGACGACCACGGAAATCTTCAATCCAGAGCTGTGTTTCGGATGGAAGGGATCGCATGAAGGGGGCGAGGCATTCGGTGCGGCGTTGGGCTTGGTGCTCGGGCGGGTGACCGAAGGCGGACAGTATTTCGACTTTCAACACCCCAAGAAGCCGGTCTCGGAAGCGGCGGTACGCCTGAAACGGGCTCCGGTCATGGCGGTTGCGGTGTTGCTATTCGCTGCCGCCGGGGTGATCGGCTGGGTCAAGATGATCAAGCCTGAGTGGGACCATCTACGGGCCACCGAGCAGCGAGCCGAGGACATGCGCGGCAAACTCAAAGACGTAGGTGACTTCGAGAAGATGATGAGGGCCGTCACATCGTTCGAGGGCTCGCACATTGTCTGGCTGGATGACTTGAAGGAGCTGCTCGGCGTCTTACCCGACCACAAACAGGTGGTCGTCGAGCAGGTGGTCATGGGTGCTCAGGACGCTCGAATCGATCTGGGCATTCGGTTCAAGGAGCGCGAGCTACCGGAGACCATTCGGGCAGCGGTTGAGGCGCTTCGTACCGCCGACGACCGCCCGCGCTTCGACATCGATTTCAGAGGGCAGGACGAGAGCGGGAAAGCGCCCTACAAGCATACGACCGACCTCAAGGTGGAGATCGTGGCCAAGAAGAAGGCGGCCACGAAAGGCAAGACGAAAAGGTAGCTTCCGGCCATGCCTCAAAGACAAAAGATGCTGTTGAGCGTACTGGTTGCGATGGCGGTTCTGCTGCTGGGCGGCAGGACGGTTTATCCGCGGTGGATCAAGCCGCTGTTCGACGTCAGCCAGGAAATCGCCAGCAGTGAGGCGGAGTTGCAGACCTTGGTGGGCCAGTGGGACCGGTACATGAAGGCCCAGGCGAAGTACAAGGAGTACGTACTCCGCAGCGGCGGCACGGACGCCAAGCAGGTCAAGAACGATCTGCTTGCCCAGCTCAACCGCCTGATTTCCGAATGCGACCTTACCAGCAAGGGCATCACCCCACAGACGCCGAAGGTCAACCGCAAGACGCACTTGCAGGAGTTCCGGTTTGACGTTCGGGCCGAGGGCAAGCTCGAGTCCGTGATTCGCTTCCTGCTTCATTGCGAGGAGCTGCCGCAACTCGTTCGATTGGCTGAGATTCGGCTCAATCCGGCGTCGACGGGTCGGCGTGGCAAGACCGAAGACCGGGTGGCGCTGTTTTGCCGTCTGGAGGTGGTGGTTCCCTCTGCGGTGGACGGCACGATGGCGGTCAAGGTGGGGCCTGGCGACCAACCGGAAAAAGCGGTCCGTCACCAGGGCGACGCTGAGTGGTACGCTTCGATCTGGGATGGGCAGCCGTTTACCGAGTGGCAAGAACCCGAGTCAATTGTGAGCAGACCGCCCCGCACGGACGAAACAAGGAACGACCCCCCACCCATCGAACCTGTGCGCCGGGATCGGCGTGAGAACAAGGACACCCTCGTTGATCTGGTGGCGATCTATGGCGATGGAGAGCATATGGTGCAGGAGGTTCACACCCGTCCGAAGCGCGGACGTAATCGCGGCCAATACCGCTCGCTCGGTGACGACATGGATGGTGGTAAACTTGTCATGGTGCATCCGCTGGGCGCGGTGGTGCGTAGAGAGGGTGAGGACTACTTCTATCCGAGAGGGTTGACCTTCGGCGACTCGATGGAGTTGGCCGAGGCCCACGAGTACCCTGAGGTGGTCGCTCGGATGCGTTGGCTCGAGGAGTCAGGAGCCCTCGACGGTGAGAAAGATCAAGACCACGAATCGGACACTGCCAACGAGGAATCGCCGGACGGCGAAGTGGATTCTGCGGCCCGAACTGAAAGCGGTAGGGCCAGGGATGGCGTCAGCCGAAGTGGTCGTGGCAAACCCGGTGGAAAGAGCGGGGCGGCCGGTGGCCCGACTAGCGGCTCCGGCAAGCGGTCTTCTCAGAGTAGCCAAAAAGTGCGCAAGGGTTCGACCTCGGGCCACCGACCGGTGCCCATGAGCGAGCGGGTCCACGGCAAGGCGGAGGGGAAGGCCAACGACGACGATGGGGTCGACCAAAGCGACGACGGCGATTCCAAAGGCGATACCGGTGACAAAATCGAGTCCCCACAAGAGAAGAAGAAGCAAACGGATGAGTCGGACGCGGACAAGAAGGAAGCCGAGAAGGTCGACGACTCGGACGAGGCGAAAGACGACAATTGACGGCGGCGCCGGAGGCGCCGCGGATCTAACGGCACGCTCGAATCGTGCAACGCGTCTGCAGAGGCCGGCGCGGACGGCGCGAGCCGAGGCGGGCGACAGGAGATGGCCGATGATGCGGCACGCGGATTCACATTTTGGTCTGACCGGCAGGACGGCGACGTTCTGGATCCGAGCGATGGGGCTCATGGTGATGGCGGCGTTGCTCGCCTGGCCGGTGGGTAGCGCTCTGGCCGACGACGAAAAACCCGGCTCAGCCCGCCCGACCGAGAAGTTGGACGACCAAGGCGAGGCCAACGATTCCGAAGCCACAGACGACGAGCAGCCGGCGGAAACCGAGGGTGCCGACGACGAAGCCGACCGGGCGTCAGCCAAGAAGAATCTCGGCCGGCGAATCAATCCGACGAATCGTTCATCGCAACGACTCGGGTCAAGCCTCCAGCCTGGGCGGTCGGGCAAGCAACCCAAGCCGTCGCATCGTCGGGGTCGCGATCGTGACGCGGACGATTCGACGACCGAATCGGACGATGGAGAGACCACCGGCACCGATTGGGCATCGGCGTTCAGTCTCTCCGACTTCGAGTCGCCGCCGGAAGAGCGTACGTATGTGTTCGCCTTCGATGATGTGGACTACGGGACGGTGATGCACCAGTGGGCGCGGATGACGGGTCTGCCCGTGCTGGGCGATTCGCCGTCGGGGAAGGTATCCTACGCCAGCGCCGAGACGCTGGACTACAAGACCGCCCGCAGTCGCATCAACCAGTTGCTATTCAACCACGAGAAGATTTTCTGGATGCTGCGCACGGGGAATGTCTTCGAGGTCATGCTGATGAGCGATGTGCCTCGTCACCTGCCGACCGATCGCATCAAGCCGTCGCTGGAGAGCTTCGAGGCCGCCCAGTTTGATGATGACGAAGTGGCTATGCTTCTCTACACGCCGGAATCCGGCTCGGTCGATGATCTCCAGGCCATCCGCGACTTCATGCCCGATTACATGCGCACGGCGCCGTACCGGAACTCCAACTCGATGACCATCTTCGGGAAGGTCATCGACATTCGCAAATACCTTCAGTTGGGTGATCTGTTCGGTTCGGCCGGTGACGATCCGCGCACGCCGCTGCAGATTCCCGTTCAGCACATCACCGCGACCAAGGCGGTCCAATTGCTCGAGCAGATGATGGACCACGGCCGGAGCCGCCCCGGGGCCAAACCCGCACGTTTGGGCCGCGGAAAGGGATCCGATTCGGTGCTGTCGTCGGGCCCGACGCCGGCCATGTTGATTCCGTTCGACGAGCAAAAGTTGATCCTGGCCAAGGCGATTCCGAAGCAGATTGACGAGATTTACCGACTGCTCGAGCTGATCGACCTGCCCAAGCTCGGCGAGTTCAATCCCATCGTTATTCCGCTGGAACACGCCCGAGCCGACGAGCTGGTCAGCATCATCTATCCGCTGGCCAACGGCGGCAGCCCAAAGAAACGCACCCCGGGCAAGAAATCAGGCAGCGAGACCAGCCGCACGACAGGATTGAACATCGTCCCCGAACCTCGAACCAATAGCCTGATTGTCATTGGGGCTGACGAAGAACAACTCGCCAAGGTCTACAAGCTGGTCGACATGTTCGACGTGCCGGAGAGCGAAACCTTTCGGATCATCGACGTGATGCACGTGGACGCCGAGGAATTGATCGAGACGACCAAGAAGCTGATGGGCGTGCGTACGACCCCCAAGGGCAAGAGCACGAAGGGCGGAGTGGTCATGAATTCCACGCCGGCGGGGGACTCGATCATCATGTCAGGCCCTCGTCAGGAGCTGGACAAGGCCGAGCAGATCATCTTGTCGTTGGATATTGAGTCCACCGACGAAGAGCCCACCCTCCACCAGGCCCAGTTATTCAACGCCAAACCCAGCGTGGTGGCGGAGATGCTCACCGGTTTGGACGAGCTCGAGAACAGCGACCGTGCACCGGGAAAGGCCAAGCTTCCGTCCAAGAAAGGGATGTCCAAGAGTCGCTCCGGATCGGGCGGGGGGCGGTTCTTCAGCGATGACTCGTCCAAGACGCTCTTCGTGATGTGTACGGACCTGGAGTGGGAGACCAAGTACCAGTCGCGGATTCAAGAGTTCGACCGCCAGGCCATTCCCGATACCACCCTGATCGAAATCACCTACATCACGCCCGAGGAGGCGCTGACCACGCTACAACAACTGTTTCCGCCGGCCCGGGCTGGTGGTGGCAAGGGCAAGAAACCGGGCGGCTCGGATGACGTTCAGTTCGCCCTGACCGTCGGCGGGTTGATTGTCGCCAACGCGACCCCGGCCCAGGTCGACAAGATGCGCGACGTGGTCGCCCAGATCGACGTGGATCCGCTGGCCGGCGTCACCCTGACGACCAGGATCTTCGACATCCAACACGCCGATCCGACTGAGGTTCGTGCGCTAGTCGAGACATTGGTGACCCAGGCCTCAAGCGGTAAGGCGTCGTCCAAAGGGCGCCGATCGCGCCGGGGTAGGAACAAGAAGAGCGACGGCTCCACCCTCGCCGGCGAGGCTCCCATGCGTATCGCCATGGTCGGCAACCGCATGGTGATCAGCGCCGATGCGGACGTCATGGAGGAGATCGAAGAACTGATCGCCTCGGTGGATCTGCCCGATCCGGAAAACGAACTCCGGGTCTACACCTTCGGGTCCGGAACCAACGTCACCAGCCTGTCACAGGAGTTGAGCAACCTGTTCCCGGATGGCACGCCGCGGCGGAAGCGTGGCGGGGCGAAGGGTCAACCCGCGGGTGCGTCGGTTATACGGTTCATCCCCCAACACGTGGGACGCAAACTGGTGGTCAGCGCTCCGCCCGAGCTGTTCCCCGAAATCGAGCAGGCCATCGAGAAGCTGAGCCCGATCTCCGACGAGGTGCCGCTGGAGTGGCGGATCTTTACCCTCCAATACGCGGACGCCAGCGAGGTGGTCGCCCTGGTGGACCCCATTCTCAATGCCAAGATGAGCGAACTCTACGAAACGGGTGAGCTCGGCGACGGCACCGCGGGCAAGGGCGGCAACAAGCAGCGCCGAGGCCGACAGGATGGCAAGCTGACCATCATGCCCGACTCGACCGGTGGACGCATCGTGGTGTTGGCCCCGTCGATCCTCATGCCCGAAGCGGAGGTGTTGATCAAGGCGTTCGACGTGGAGGAGTCCATCGATGCGACCGTGATCCGCATCGTGCGGGTGACCAACACCGACGCCGAGGAGATGGGTGAGATCATTCGGGCCATGATCAGCGGACAGGCCCCGTCGCCCAAGCCCAAACGAACCCGACGTCAGGAGGAGAAGGGGCGCCCGCGCGGGATGGTGATCGGCGGACCCTTGAAGGTCATGGTGACCGCTGCACCGGGTGGTCGATCGCTGGTGCTATCCGGCGAAGCGCGCGACGTGGCCGAGGTGGAGTCCTGGATTCACGAGCTGGACGGTGAGGCCGAGTCGATCGGCACGTTCAAGGTCTACCAGGTGACCTACTCCGATCCGTGGGAGTTGGCCGAGACGATCATGGCGTTCGTCGATAGTGGTCGCGGCAAGGGGGCTGAGCGTCCCAAGAACCAAGGCGGACTGCTGGACTTCATGGACGACTTCATGCCGAAGAGCGGCCCGATGATCGGCCGCGAGGTGACCATCAACGTGAACTCCGGCTCGGGCACGCTGGTCGTACAGGCCAGCCCGGCCAAGCTTCGTATGGTTGATGAATTGATGGAGCTGTACGAGGGCACGGACGAGACGGCGCCGATCATTGATCTGAAACCTCCGCCGACCCCGACGCTGCTCTACGATTTGCAGTATGCCGACGCATTTGATGCCGTCTGGACGCTGCAGGATTACCTCGGCGTTCTGTGGAACCATCCGGAGCCTCTGCCTATCGTCGAGGAGATTCCCTTCACCGACACCCTGGTGATCAAGACGAATCCGAAATACTTCAAAGAGATAGAGGAACTGATCGCTGAGCGCATCGACATGGAAGGGGCGGACAAGAGTCCCACGCGGGTCGAATCGCGAGTCATTGACGGGGCCATCGCCAGCGAAGTGGCTAAGAAGCTCGCCGAGCAACTGGTCGGAATCGACGTCGTTCTCGAGCTGGACGGCGTGGACATGAACATCCTCGACAAGCTCATTCCGGTGGTCGGGCCCTTTGTTCCCGAGGACGAGTCGATTGACGAAGACGCATCCTGTGTGCTGCCACTCTGTGTGACCTCGGCATGGAACGGCCTGGTTTGGGCGGCATCCGGTCAGACGGCGGCCGATGAAAACGCCGACTCGGGGCCGACCGAGGAAGAGATCCGGCAGATGTTGTTGCAGGGCTCGGCGTATTGGAGCTCGCTCTTATCCGATGAATCGGAACCCGCAGCCGATGAGTCCGACCTGCTGACCGGGCACGAAGATGACGCCGATGGCGAGTCGGATGAGCCGGAAGTCAAGCCCAAGGTTCGGATTTATGTCAATAACATTACGGGCGCGTTTGTCGTGGAGGGCCCCGACGAAATTGTCCAGGAGATCATGTACAAGCTCGATGCAATCATGGACGAGATTGAGGAGCAGCCCCAGCGCCCGGTCATCCGCGTCTATCGACTGCGTTACGTGGATGTGGACTGGGCTACCCAAGTCCTCGAGGCCATGTTCAATCTCAAGAAGGCCTCGTCCAAGACGAGTTCGTCGGCGATTCAGGGGGAAATCAGGAAGATACAATCAAAGCAAAAGGCCGCTGGGGCCAAGGGCGGCAAGGGAGTCGATCCCAAGGCTGCGGCCGCCGATCAGAAGAAGCTCGAAGAGTTGCAGGGTAAACTGGCCGCCGCATCGGCGCCGAGCAACATCCACGTGTACCCCATCCCGCGTAATCAATCGCTGGCCATTCGAGCCAAGCCCGCGGATTTTCCAGCCATCCTTGAACTGCTGGCCACGGTCGATAGGCCCGGTGAGACGACATACGACTTCAAGATCTTCAAGCTGGTCAACCGGCAGGCGGCGGAGGTCGAGCAGATGGTCAAGCTCCTTTTAGGCTTGGACAAGCCGGTATCAAAGTCCCGCGCTCCCACCAGCGGCAAGCCCAACCCTCAGCAACAACAGATCCAGCAGCTCCAGGATCAGTTGGCCCAAGCCCAGGGGAGCGGCGCCGAGGGGCTGCCAGCCCGGCCGGATCAGATCAAGATTACCAGCGATGCCCTCACCAATTCGATCCACGTGCATGCCCCCCGGCCGGTGATTCCCATGATCGAGGATCTGATCTACAAGATCGATGAACAACCCATGCCCGAGCGGGTCATCGAGACCTACGCCCTGGCCAACGCCGACGCCACCGAGGTGGTGGGCCATCTCAAAGAACTGTTTCCAGGGGTGGGGCGATCAAGGGCCCCCAAGACCAAGAAGGGCGGAGCCGACACGGGTCTTGAATTCGGCAGGGTCAATGCGCCGGTGTTTATGGCGGTGACGCGCACCAACACGGTGTTCGTGCAGGCTCTGGACATCGACATTCCCAAGATCGCCGCCGAGATCGAACGGCTGGTCGCCAATCGGGTCTGCACGTTTCTATCCAATGACACAGAGATCTTCGAGGCCATACAGGGCCGGAACCACGAGGTGGCGGAACTAAAACGCCTCGTCGAGCGGGCCGGCGAGTTGTCGAAGGAGTGGGCGACCCACTCGCCGGCGCGAACACGTTCTATCCTCCGTGCTTTGATTGTCCGAATCGACGTGCAAGCGACGAAGGTCGATATCCATCTGGTCGCGGCCTACCTGCCCGATCTCCTGCGGGACAATCCTCTCGATCCGCCCCCGGCGTCCGAATGCGCCGAGGATGCCAAGCGGATGACCCTGTCCGTCCCGGCGCGGTTCCAACGGGTGGGGAAAGAGACCAGGATGATCATCGATGGGATTGGGCCGCAGACACACGATGCGAAGCCCGATCCCTCTCTGATCAAGCTCATCGTCAAGGCGCACAGGCTGCACGAGAAACTGATGACCGAGAACCTGGGCATCGGCGATCTCGCCGAATCCCAGGGCGTGCATCATTCCTACGTCT
>JADFPW010000308.1 GCA_022562105.1 Planctomycetota bacterium | reverse complement strand
AGCACAAGGGCGCCCCTGGCGCAAGTACGGAATCTGTTAGGTATCAGGTGTTAGGTGTTAGGTGTCCGGTGGGTATCGGAGAATCCCGGACAGTATTGGTTTGTGACCGGTGCGGTCCACAGGTTGGATACCAGTGCCGCACTGGACTCACGGGTTGAGAACCATGGTCGCACAGGCCCGCGGGTGAGCAGATCGGACACCCTCGACCCGACCTGGTCAGCCATGCGTTACGAACTACACCCGGCGAGGCGACCCGCCACGGGCGCGCCGAAGGCGGAGTACTATTCTAACGGGCGGCTGGACGAACAGATGGGGTGGGCCTATCCAATCGGTGGCCAACCGTCGCGATGGTGAGCGATGCGATGCCGACATCCCGGTACGATCCCGCCGTGGCAGGATTCTCGCATCCGGATGGGGGGTGGACGACAAGAGCCACAGGATACGGATGACGCTGAATCGCTCAGATCACCTGACGCACCCGATGCTGGTCGGCCCGTTCCCACAGGCTGACGAGCTCCTCGCCGTATTGAAACGCACCGTGCGCGGCGATGTGTGTTTCGATGACCTCAGCCGAACCATCTACGCCACCGATGCGAGTTTGTACGAAATCATCCCGACCGGGGTAGTCGCCCCGAAGGACGTGGCGGATGTAGTGGCCACCGTCAATGCGTGCAGGGCGTGCAAGGTGCCCATTGTGTCCCGAGGCGGCGGGACCGGACTCACCGGCGGAGCGGTCGGTGGTGGCCTTATACTGGATTGCTCCAGGTACCTGAATACGATCGGGTCCGTCGATGTCCGGCGACGGCGAGTACGCGTCGGTGCGGGCGTGGTGCTCGACGACCTGAACGACGCCCTCCTTAGATACGGTCTGCAATTCGCTCCGGACGTGGCTACGTCTAGCCGGGCCACCATTGGAGGGATGATCGCCAACAATTCGTGCGGGGCGCGCTCGATCCTGTACGGTCGAACCGTCGATCATGTGGCTGAGGTGAGCGTGGTTCTATCGGACGGGAGCATCGCCACCTGGGGAACGTCGCAGGCCGCAGCACTGGTGGACAAGCCACCAGTGGCACCCGACGAGTCGAACGGACACGCGTCGCTGGCCGACCGAATCGAACACGCCCTGGCCGACATTCGAGATCGCTATCGGGAGGAGATCGAGCAGCGCTTTCCAGCAGTACTCCGGCGCAACGGCGGGTATGGACTGGATCGATTGGTGGAGATCGCCCCGGGCATGGATCCATCCCGAATCGTCTGCGGCAGCGAGGGCACGCTGTGCGTGGTGACCGAGGCGGTGCTGAATCTGGTGCCACTTCCGCTCGCCAAGGCTCTGTGCGTCCTGCATTTCACCAGCTTGTCCGATGCCCTGGGGATGGCCCCGGCCCTTCTGGAACATCAGCCGGCGGCCATCGAGCTTGTCGATCGGATGATCCTCAACGCTGCCCGCCGATCCCGCTCGTTCGCGCGTGGCAGTACGTTTCTTCAGGGAGACCCAGGCGCGATCCTCATCGTCGAACTGTTCGACGACCACGACGATCGCTTGCGGACTCGTCTCCAGGCCCTTACCCGCGAGGTCGAGCGGGACGGGCGTGCCTATGCGGTGACGCAAGTCACCGATCCCGGCGAGCAAACTCACGTCTGGCAGATGCGAAAGAGCGGGTTGGGGCTGCTGATGTCTCAGCCCGGGGATCGCCAGCCCTACGCGTTTGTCGAAGATGCCGCCGTCGATCCGCATCGTCTCGGGGACTACATCGAGCGTGTGGAGAAGCTGCTCGCCGAGGAGGGTGTATGCGAGGTGGGTTACTATGCCCATGCCAGCGTGGGGTGCATTCATGTCCGCCCGGTGTTGAATCTTCGCCAGCCCGACGATGTGCAACGTCTGTACCGAATTGCGGATCGAGTCTCGGATCTGGTGCTGGAGTTCGGCGGAGCGATGACCGGGGAGCACGGCGACGGGCTGGTTCGGTCGTGTTGGGCGGAGAAAATGTTCGGCCCGACGCTCATGACCGCGTTCCGCGAGGTCAAGGCTGCCTTTGATCCGGACGGGCTGTTCAATCCCGGCAAGATCATCGACGGGCCCGCAATGAACGAGCATCTTCGCACCGGCCCGGACGTAGTGACACGCAGCGTCACCACCAACCTCGACTTCTCGCTACACGGCGGCATGGCCGGTTTGGCCGGCATGTGCAGCGGTGTCGGCGAGTGTCGCCAGCGGCTGGTCGGCACGATGTGTCCGTCGTTCATGGCCACGGGGAATGAACGCGACACCACTCGTGCCCGGGCCAACGCCTTGCGAACGGCGCTGTCCAATCGCGGCTTGCTGGACGGTTTGGACGACGAACGGCTGGCGGAGGTGATGGATCTATGCATCGGCTGCAAGGCGTGCAAGACCGAGTGTCCCACCGGCGTGGACATGGCTCGTCTCAAGGCGGAATGGCAGTCGCATCGCAGCTTGCGGACGGGCGTTTCGCGTCGCAGCCGGCTGATCGCCTCCGCTCCGCAAATGGCTCCATGGGGGAGTCGATTCGCTCCGCTAAGCAACTGGCTCCTTCGCTCCGCTCCGATTCGCCTGTGGATGGATCGTCGATACGGATTCACGCGAAAAATCCCGCTGCCGCCGTACGCGAGGCGCACCTTTCGTCACTGGTGGGCCAAACATATCAGACATTTGCCTCGGGACGGCGAGACGCCGCGCGGGAAGGTGGCTTACTTCGTAGATACCTGGACCAACCATCATACGCCGCAAGTGGGCATCGCCGTCGTTCGATTGTTGGAAGCGGCCGGCTACCTGGTCATCGTTCCGCAGACCGGCTGCTGCGGGCGGCCTCTGATCAGCCAGGGACTACTGACCGAAGCGAAGCACGTGGCCGAGCAAAACGTCAAGACGCTCAGCCGTTTCGCCGACGCCGACGTGCCCATTGTCGGCAGCGAGCCTAGCTGCATTCTCACGTTTATCGATGAAGTGCCTCAGCTCGTGCGTAACACGGACGCGGCGGCGATCGCAGCCCACACCTGGACCGTCGAGGCATTTCTTCTGCGCCTCCTCAAGAAGGATCCCGACGCGTTGTCGTTCACCAACTCGGCTCGGGCCATCCTCTATCACGGGCACTGCCATCAGAAAGCGCTGGTGGGCACGGACGATGCATTGGATCTGCTGAATGTCCCGCCGGGCTACCGGGCCACGGAGATCAACAGCGGTTGCTGCGGAATGGCCGGCAGCTTCGGGCACGAGTCGGAGCACTACGACGTCTCGCGAGCCATCGGCGAACAGCGTCTATTCCCCGCGATTCGCGGCCGAGGCGAAGCCGAGATCGCCGTCAGCGGATTCAGTTGTCGGATCCAATGCGAGCACCATACCGGCGTGCATGCCCGCCACGTCATCGAGCACCTCGCCGATGCGTTGCACAATAGCTCTGTGTAGCCGGAATCGTCGAGCGTCCGATCGTGCCCGCGATTCTATGCTCCGTCGGCCGAGGGCCGCGATAGAAACCCGACGCTCGAGGCGAACATGGCCTCGTGACTCCGCGATGGCTCGACCTGGCGATCCTCCTCGGCTAGATCCTCCATATTGGCCAGGCACATCGGACACCCCACCACATCGAGATGAAACTGCGTGTAGCTCTCCCAGGGCTCTTCGAGCACGCCAAGCAGGTAGGAACCCAGCGTGCTGCGTTTGAGGCAGGTAAGCCGTTGCTCGCGCCACACACGGGCTACGGTCACCTCCGCACGACTCTCGTCCAACGCCGGTTCCTCAGGCGCCTCATCTGCCTCGATGAACTTCCTGAGTTTCTGTATGGCCCTGAACTTGATGCCGGCCACCGCCTTTTGATCCATCTCCAACAAATCGGCGACGTCGAGATTGCGCTTGTCTCCGTAGAATAGCAATTCGATGACCTGCAAATCGGTGAACGCTCCTCGATCGCGCAGTTCGTGGATGAGTTTGCGAAGCAGGTCAGCCAGCGTCACTTCGAGTTGGCTGCGAGCCTCGGCTTTGGCGGCCACGCGGCTCGGTGTTTCCGCATTGCCCGGCAGGATTTGGTCCCAGGACTCCTCTCCGTCGCCAGGGGCGCTGACGGTGGGCAGCTTGCGTTTGCGAAACTGATCGGAAATCTTGTAGCGGAGTATGGTAAACAGGTAGGTTTCCAGATCGCGCGAGCGATCGAAGTGGGGCAGCGATTGGAGGAATCCGACCAGCGCCTCCTGCACCAGATCCTCGGCGTCGGCCAGGCTGGCGATCCGCGAGCGAGCGAAGGCCAGCAGTCGCCCGCTGTAGCGCTCGATCAACTGGCGCCAGGCGTCTTGATCGCCTTCGGCGATTCGCTCGACCAGGAATTCGTCAGCCCGCATGCCCGCCATTTCCGCGCCCGTAGCTCCAAGCCGTCCGGCGATCCACATCATAGCCCGAGTGCCACAGTACACGAGCAGACATCATCGACGTCGTGTCGAGATGCCTCGAACGTGGGGTGCCACCTAATGGGTCGTCGGTGCTCGCTGGGTATGGTACTCGACGGCGAGCGCGATCGCCATGCATGGTCCGGCCGCGAAAGTCAGAAGTGGTCAGGTTGACACGACGCCGTAGGTGTCGGCGTCAGACGGCGGCGAGGAATAAGGCGAACAGCGCCATGGCGCCACCAATCATTGCCATTACCAGCACGCCTTTGAGGAGTACTTGCGCCGTTTGATTGGTGGGCTGCGCGGGTTGATACTGCGGTGGAGTCTTGCGCCCACGTAGTACCACCAGGAGCAGCAACAAGAACGTGCTGGACAGGACCAGGCCCACGATGGCGGCAGCAGAAAAGCCCGCGCTTCTCCAGGTGGTACTCGTCATTTCGAATCCGGAGTGTTCCATGACTACTCGTTGGTGTGACACCGGGAGGGTCAGCAATACAACGAAGCCCCCGACTCCCGTTAGGGCGACCGAAAGCAGAAATGGACGCACCGTCTCTCGCCACACCGTCTCTCGCTTGCGCAGGGTGGTCTTACGCAAAGCGAAAATCATCAACGAAAATGATGCGATCCCGGCGATCAGGCTTATGGCTCGGTCGTCGTGGTCCAAGCTCCCCGGCACGAGATTAGCCACCAGGGCTGCGACCGCGCCTCCGAACAGACAGAAGGCGACGAGGCCCCAGAATGCACGGAACACGCCCCAGCGCGGCGCCGGCAATGGGTGATTCGAGGCCATCTTGGCACGCCGGAACTGCTGCTGAACGGGTACGCCGAGGGGTACCTCCGGTGAATCGGGCGAGAAGCCAACGGGGTCGGCGGTAACCGGCGTGGGACTCGGGGTCGGTGCGTCGGCGTCGGCACCGAAAGCAATTCCGAACGCATGAACGCTCGTTGGGTCGTCCGTCTCTTGCCCAGCCTCGCCTTCGGCATCAT
>JADFPW010000017.1 GCA_022562105.1 Planctomycetota bacterium | reverse complement strand
CAGGAATCCTTGTCATACACCAACCTTGATCTTGAGCATTTCTAGCGTTGTCGTACTAACCTTCTGGGACTGGGGGCCCAACGGCTCCCCACCCTGAGCCACTAGTATGACAGGGCTAGAACCTTCGATTACGGCCCGCAATCATCGATTCGTCCAATCCGGCAACTGCGTTTTGGATGGCGCTGGTAGCGATCCGCGGCGAAAGCAGCGCTGTCATACTAGGGAGTCGTTCCGCCAGCTTCCGGGCAGCGAACCGGTTTCCAGAGCGCCCAACGTCCCTCCAGCGGTTCAAACCCGGTGGCACACTGACCGCCATTGACGAGCGAGGCGGCTTCCACGATCTTTCAAGCAGGCAGCGGCAGGCCCGGCTGACCGGGATCCGGAACGGCCGGTGGAGCCCGCACGACCTGTGGATGGAGCGGCCATGAACTGGGGAAGGTTTGAGATATGACGCTACGCACGAAAACGATGGTAGGACTGACCGCCGGCATGTGGGCGGCGGCCGGTACGGGGCAGGCTGCGGCCGAGACCCTGCGAGCCCGCTTGGTCAAGGGCACGGAGAGCTATTACATTCGCACGATCAACACGACGAAGAAGACCGGCGTGGATGATGAGACGGTCATCGGCGAAACTCAGGACTCCATCGAGTTGGGCATGCGCTTCCGGGTTCTGGACGCCAAGGCGGACGGGAGTGCGCTTCTGGAGTGTACCGTCCTCTACGTCGATCTGGCTTTCGTCGAGGGCGGTCGCGTCACCGGCTACGACTCACGAACCCGTCGATCCATCGGGAGGACGGGCTGGAAGGATCGTCTTCTCGGATTGGTCAACAAGCCGGTCCTGCTGCATCTCGATACGGCGGGTCGCGTTTCCAAGATCGAATCACCGGAGGCCGGCAGTGCGGCTCCGCGCCAGCACATACGGTTCCAGGCCATCGCTTCGGACGCGGTTCTGCAACAGTTGCCTCTGTTCGCCACGGCCGGGGCGCCCGCTACGATCGCACCCAAGGCCTCCTGGAAGCAGTCGTTCACCATCGACCTGGCTATGAGTACGAGCAGGATGCTGGTGGACTATTCGTTCACCGTGACTGAGATAAAGAACTCGTTGGCCAAGGTGTCCTGGACGTCGTCGTTCCGCGGCGATGATTCGCCAGCGCCGACGCCCCGCCCCGATCAGATGACCAAGGTGGAAGTGAAGGAGGGTAGTGGAACCGGCGACCTCACCTGGAATGTGGCCGAAGGATGGCTGCAGAGTTCCCAGTCGGAGTCGCAGGTGAAGCTGAACAATTTCATGCCCGGGGCCCCCGATCGGCCGTTGTACATGGACCAAACCTCGACCGAGATTCTCAAGCGAGTGACCTTGGCCGACTTCAAGCTGCCCACCCCGCCCAAACCGAAACCCAAGGCCAAGGCCAAGGAACCCAAGCCCGAGTCAAAGCCTGAGCCCAAGGTAGAGGATGCCGCGCCATCGCCGAAGTCGGATACGCCGCCGACTTCGGATGCGCCAAAGAAAGGGGACCCGAACGAGCCCCAGGGATCGACAAGCGGCGCCGACAAGAGCCCCAGCTAGCGATCCGGCGGGGCGACACAGCCTCCGCCCCCCGGTTTAAAACCAGTGCCCCACATTGACCACGCCCAGCTCGGTGCCTACCATCGCGTGGGGAGTATCCTGCCGTGTAGTCGCCTTGCAAGTCATGCGTGGGCCACCGGCGTCACCTCATGAGTGGGCCGGTCCGTTCGGCAGAAGGGTTATGACTTACCCGGGGGAGTGCTCTCAACAGGAACGGTTCAGCAGTGCCAACGCTAAACGTTCTACAAGGGCCGGATAAGGGTCAGAAGTTTCAGACGCCCATCGAGCCGGTGGTCATCGGCCGGACCAGCGGCCAGATCCAGCTCAACGATCACGCGATCTCCCGCCGCCACGCCGAGATTCGTCCGCTCAACGGAACTTGGATACTCGAGGATCTGGACAGCTCGAACGGAACGTACCTCAACGGGATCCGTATCCATGAACCCACCCCGCTCGAGCACGGCGACCAGATCAAGTTGGGTGGCACGCTCCTGGTATTCAGTGGGGAGGGCTCGGACGAGCGATTCGAGGGGAGTTCGTTCGTTCGCGATCTGGTGGATCTGGATTCGGCAGGTACGGGATTCGACTCGTCGGTTCTCTCGTCCGTCTCCGCCGCCGACGAGAGCGTCATACTGGCTGCACCGGAGACGGCCGACGCCGTTCACGCCTGGAACATGATGTACCGCATCGCCGAGATGATCGGCGAGGTTCTCACGGTCGATGATCTGCTTCATCGCGTGGCGGACATGATATTCGAGCGTTTCGCGGTCGACCGGCTCCTGGTGCTGACGCCTGACTCCGCCACCGGGCAGATGGTGCCCCGAGCGCTTCGCTTTCGATCAGGCGGGGCCGACAAACAGGCACCGGTGTCGGCCTCACAGACCATCATCCGGCGTGTGGTGGACACTCGTGAGGGGGTTCTGTGCGCCAACGCCATGACGGATGAACGCTTTGGGGACCACACCAAGGAGGGCAGCATTTTCCGCCTGGAACTGCGCAGCATGATCTGCGTGCCCATCCTGACGCGGGAGGAGGTTCTGGGGGTGATTCACCTGGACTGCTCCATGTCACAACATGCCTACACGCACGAGCAACTACGTCTCATCACCGCCGTTGGACGTATGACCGGGATGGCCATCGAGAACATCGATTTGCTGCGCGGCCGAATGAAGACCGAGCGCCTGGCTGCGATCGGCGAGACCGCTGCTTATCTGTCCCATCACATTCGCAACATTCTTCAGGGTCTGCGCAGCGGATCGGACGTCTTGGAAATGGGACTCAAGCGCCGCAGCCTCGACAAGATCGGCGAGGCCTGGAAGATGATCCAGCGCAACCTGGACCGAATATTCCAACTGACCACGAATATGCTCACTTTCAGCAAAGATCGCCGTCCCAACATCGAGATGGCCCAACTCAATAGCGTGATACGCGACGCCGTCTCGCTCATGCAGGGACCGGCCGACGCCAAGTCGGTCATGCTGCTCGCCGATTTGTGCGACGACCTGCCCGCAGTCCCCATCGACGTGGAAGGCATGCACCAGGTGGTGGTCAATCTGCTCAGCAACGCTATTGCCGCCGTTCCCCGGGATACCGGGCGCGTCGTGGTTGGGGCCGTCTTTCGCGAGGCGAACGGTGAGGTGGTGCTCTCGGTCGTCGACAACGGCCCTGGAATCCCTCCGGAGCAGCAAGATTCCCTGTTCGAGGCGTTCACTTCCACGAAAGGTCACGGCGGCACGGGACTCGGCCTGGCCGCGGCCAAGAAAATCGTCACGGAGTTGGGCGGTCGAATCGAGATTTCCGGTTCCACCGAGGAAGGCACCACGTTCGAGGTGCATCTTCCCGGCGATATGGAGCGGGTCGATGCCAGCGACCGGACTCATGGCCCGGCTTAGCAGACCGCCCGTGGCGGTGGTCGAGTGAGGCTTTTCGATGGGTGATTGTAGAACCGAATCGACCGAAGTAGATGGAGCTTCGGCCGGAGCGGCGACGTAGCGCAATCTGACAGGCGATCCTCCGGTCAGCGCTTCTTGCGCATGGCCCGGCGGCGGTCGATGTCGCTCAGGTAGCGCTTGCGCAGGCGCAAGGCGTCGGGCGTGATCTCGACCAGTTCGTCGTCTTCGATGAACTCCAGCGCCACCTCCAACGGCATGTCGCGGGGCGGTTTGAGAACCACCGTTTTGTCGGCTGCGGCGGCGCGGATATTGGTCATCTTCTTGGGCTTGCAAATGTTGATTTCCAAATCGTTGTTGCGGCAGTGCTCGCCCACGATCTGGCCGGCGTAGACTTGCTCGCCCGGAGGTACGAAGAAGTCGCCGCGGCTGGTGAGAGCGTTCAAAGCATACGGCGTCACTCGGCCCGGTTCGCTGGCCAGCAGCACGCCGTTCTGCCGCCCGGGGATGTCGCCGCGGAAGAACTCGTATTCGTAGAAGTTGTGATGAATGATGGCTGTGCCGTTGGTGGCGGTCAGCATCCGGTTGCGCAGGCCGATCAATCCGCGAGCCGGGATGGTGAACTCCAGCATGGTGGAGTTTTCACCGGACTCCATCGTGCGGCAAATCCCGCGTCGGCTACCCATCAGCTCCATCACCGTCCCGACATGCTGCGAAGGCACATCGATGACGCACAGCTCGATGGGCTCGGTCTTCTTGCCGTTGAGTTCACGGTAGATCACCTTCGGCTTGCCCACGGCCAGCTCGAAGCCCTCACGGCGCATGTTTTCCATCAGAATCGACAGGTGCAGCAGGCCTCGACCGGAAACGTGAAACTCCTCCGGCGTTGGACCCGGCTCGACGCGCAGGGCGACGTTGCTTTGCATCTCCTTTTCCAGTCGATCGCGCAGGTGGCGGGAGGTGAGGAACTTGCCCGCTTTGCCGGCAAATGGGGAATCGTTGACCCGGAAGGTCATGTGTAATGTGGGTTCATCGATACGGATGATGGGCAGCGGCTCGGGTTTCTCGATGCAGGCAATGGTATTGCCGATGTCGATCGATTCCAGGCCGACAACGGCGCACAGGTCACCCGCGGTCACTTCGGTGGTCTTGCGACGCCCTAGTCCGTCAAACTCGTATAGCTCGGCGACACGTTCCTTGCGTTGGGTACCGTCGCGGTGAAGGACGGTCACCTCCTCGCCGGACCGGATGGTGCCGGCGAATACCCGTCCGATCCCGATGCGACCCACGTAGTCGCTGTAATCCAACGTGGTAATGAGCATTTGCAACGGCGCCGCCGGGTCGCCTTCGGGCGGGGGAACGTGCTTGATGATGGTGTCGAAGAGGAAGAAGATGTCATCCGGATGCTCGGCGGGATCGCTTGTGGCGTAGCCCTTGGTGGCCGATGTGTAGACCGTGGGGAAATCCAGCGCATCCTCGTCGGCTCCGAGCTCGATGAACAGATCGAGCGATTCATCGAGCACCCGGTCCGGCCGGGCGTCGATCCGATCGATCTTGTTGATCACCACGATCGGTCGCAAATGGTGCTCGAACGCCTTGCGCAGCACGAACCGAGTCTGCGGCATCGGACCCTCGAACGCGTCGATCAGCAGCAAGCAACCGTCGGCCATCTTCAACACCCGCTCCACCTCGCCGCCGAAGTCGGCGTGGCCGGGGGTGTCGATGAGGTTGATCTTGATCCCCTGGTAGGTGATGGCGATGTTTTTGGACAAGATGGTGATGCCCCGCTCGCGCTCCAGGTCGCTGGAGTCCAGGATGCGGTCGCCGGAGACCTGCGACTCGCGAAACTGGCCGCACTGACGGAGCATCTGATCGACCAGCGTGGTCTTGCCATGATCGACGTGGGCGATGATGGCGAGGTTGCGTATGTTCTCGTTCTTCACTGCTGGCGTACTCGTATGTTCTTGCCTCTGCGTTGCTGCCTCAATATCGCCGGTATTCGTCGGGGAACATGGGGAGGACGTCTCTCGCTCTCCCGCCCAGCCGGATTGCACGTGTTCATCTGGCTACACCGGTCCGGCAACGATCCTCCCAGGCAGCCGTTGTAGCGTCACTCCGGGCAGGAAGCAATCCGCCAGTCCTAGGGTAGCGTTTGTGGTGGTGGGCGCACGGCGCGCCATGGTCAGGCCGTCACGGGTTTGACCCAGCCCAAATCATCCGCTACACCTCGGGAATGGCTGAGTTATCGCGCCATCAGAAGAAGATCGTCGATCGGTACTACACCCACCGCGACACGATCATGCTGACCAAGCTCCAGGAATTGGTCACCGAGCTGTACCTGGCGAAGGCCAAGGGCACGCCCCATGCGCTCTGGAAGCGGGCTCGAACGGCCATGAAAAACCTGGGCGTCAAGCCGAGCCTGATGGACCATATCATCGACCGGCAGAGCCCGGAGATCCTGGCTCGCAACATCCAACAGTGGCTCAAGGAGTCCCGCGGTGCCCAGGGCAGCGATTCAAGTCGTCGGTGAGCTTGGACTCCACTGCTCCTCGAGGATTTCATCCGCCGGTCTGCTTGCGTGCCTGGTGATAGGGTGCGTGGGGCGGCCGATTATCTCGGATGAGCCAAGGATGCCGGTGTCTCAGAGCAACGCCGACCCAGGTGAATCGGCGCAGGTGACCTCGCTGCTCGACACTCCGCTCATGCCGAGGCCTCCGGGTGCAGATCGCGAACCGCTCCAAGCAAAGCTGGCCTACGCACGGCGTGACCTGGCGGGTGATCCACATAATCTTGAGAGACTGATCTGGGTCGGCCGCCGACTCGGCTACTTGTGGCGAATGAACGAGGCGGTAGACGTGTACTCGCAAGGAATCCGACTCTACCCCACGCACGCCGCCTTGTACCGCCATCGAGGCCATCGATACATCAGCCTGCGTCAATTCGATCTGGCAGTGGACGATCTGACCCGGGCGACCGAGTTGATCCGCGGTCGGCCGGACGAGATCGAACCCGACGGTATGCCCAATGCCCGCAACATTCCGCTGACCACTACCGGCTTCAATGTCTGGTATCATCTTGGCTTGGCCTATTATCTGCAGGGCGATTTTGAGCGTGCACTCCATGCCTACCGGGAGACGATGAAGCACAGGCGAGGGCACGACGATAACCTCGTCGCGGTCGCCGATTGGACTTACATGACGCTACGCCGTCTCGGTCGCGATGACGAGGCCGCCGTGTTGTTGGAGCCGATCTCGGCCGACATGGACATCATCGAAAACCACGCTTATCACAGACGCCTGCTCATGTACAAAGGCGAGCTGAGCCCTGACGATCTTCTGGGCGACAGCGCCTCCCCGCTGGATCTGGCCACTCAAGGGTATGGCGTGGGGAATTGGTACCTGTACAACGGGCAGACCGAACGGGCGGTTGAGATCTTTCGTCGCACGGTGTCCGGTCCATACTGGCCTGCTTTCGGCTACATCGCTTCCGAGGTGGAGTTGATGCGTCTCAGGCCGGCGTTGCCCGTCAGTGAGCCCGCCCATGGGCAACAGGAGACTAGGAAATGAAACTCGGAGTGATGGCCGCCGGTTTGGGGGCGATGAAGTGGGAACAGGCCCTGGACTACTGTGAGAAGATCGGGCTCGAAGCCGTCGAGCTGCCCGTCGGACCCTACCCCGGTACGCCGTTCTTTGATCCGGCAGAGGTGCTCGACGATCCGACCGCTCAGAAGCGGATCAAGGACCAGTGCGCCAAGCGCAACCTGGAGATCGTCGGGCTTTCCGTCCACGGCAATCCGGTCAGTCCGGACCCCGACCAAGCTGCCGAACACGCCCAGGCTCATGACACCGCGGTTCGATTGGCCCCGAAGTTGGGAACCGACGTGGTGATCAACTTCTCCGGCTGCCCCGGTGGATCGCCGGACGACAAGACGCCCAACTGGGTGACCTGTGCCTGGCCGCCCGATTTCGAGAGGATTCGCGACTATCAGTGGGACGAGGTGCTCAAGCCGTTCTGGACCAAGAAGAACACCGAAGCGGCCGACGAAGGAGTTCGGATTGCATTCGAGCCTCATCCAGGATTCTGCGTATACAACACCGAGACCGTCCTGAAACTGCGCGACGCATGTGGCCAACAGTTGGGGGTCAACCTCGACCCGTCGCACCTGTTCTGGCAGGGCATCGACCCGATCGAGTCGGCCCGCGTGCTGGGCGACGCCGGCTGTATCTTCCACGTCCACGGCAAGGACGTGAGCATCGATTCACACAACACCAAGATCAACGGCACGTTGGATACCAAGAGCTACGGCGATCTGGACAACCGGTCGTGGGTGTATCGCACCTGCGGCTACGGCCACGGCGACGAGTTTTGGAAGCCGTTCATCAGCATGTTGAGGTTGAAGGGCTACGACGGCGTCATCAGCATCGAGCATGAGGATGCCTACATGAGCGTCCAGGAGGGCTTCGAGAAGGCGATCACCTATCTTCGTTCGGTGCTTATTACGGAGAAGTCCGGCCAGGCGTGGTGGTTCTGAATCCTCTTTCGTGTCTCACCCGTTGAAAACCGGTGCCACACATGACACCCGGCGCAACGATCTCGGTGTGCGCGCAAAGCGACGGCGGGGAATGGTGATTCCCCGCCGTCGTTACGCGTGCGGTCGTCTGATGAACTCGATATTCTACATCCACGGCCAAGCGCAGTTGACTGTGCCATCTGCCGCGGGGGTGTTTCTGGCGATCACCAATCGTCGATGGACGATAGCCAATTGACAATCACCGGCGGACGTCTCACCGGTTGAAAACCGGTGCCACACGTCGAGCCCTAGAAACAGACGTTCAAGTCGAAGTTGCACGCCAGCAGGCGAGCCTTGGTCAAAGTGATGAAGGGATTGTCGCTGACCTTGGTGACATAGAGCGGCTCGGAGCCCACGATGTTGAGCATGGGCGAGCGACCCGGGGTGACGCCGTCCTCGGGGACGCGAAGCAGATGGCCGCTCCAGCCGCAGATGTACGCGCCGGGCTCGTTGATGCAGTCGAACGGAATGCACGCGCCGGCCTGGTCTGAGTTGGGAAAATGGGTGGTAGTACTTTGGGGTGTCGTGTTGCTCATTACTGTCTTGCTCCTGAAAACGATTCCTCGATACGTTGGAGAAACTCTGTAACACGCGACCGCACGCGCGGTGATTCACCGGGCTGGAATTTGGAACCAACTGCCTCCTAGTTCCAACCCTGAGTACTATCGGCCCGACGACAAAGCGCCTTGAGCGAGTCGAAGCGAATCGCTGTTCGGCTCGGCAGGCAGTATTTGCGCGTCGATGTACGCCTGGTGTGGACGTGGGTAGGACCATCGACGACACTGCTCGTGGGACCGACTTTCCAGTCGGTCAATCCGCGACCGACCGACTGGAAAGTCGGTCCCACAACACCGGGCGAGCACCAGCCCGGCCCACGGAACAGGATCGCCCGAACCGTGCGGCCATCAGGAGTTTCAGCGTGGCGAAGGTCCGCTATTGGCGCTTTGCGATCGATGTTGGCGGCACCTTTACGGACGTATTGGGATACGATCCCGGAGGGCGGGAGCACGTTCTCAAGGTGCTTAGCAACGGGCGGATCCGCGGAGTCACCCGGGCCGAGAGCTCCGACACCGTCCCTCGCGCCCGGATCCTCCATCCTCCTCGGGATGCCCAAACCGCCGACGCCTGGGCTGGTTATTCGTTGCGCGATGTCAATGGGCGGTACCCGCCTGTCACCGTCGCCGGTAGCACCGCGGACGGACTGCTCCGCTTGACGGACCCGCTGCCCGGCGCAGCGGATACCGAGTACGAACTGTTCAGCGCAGAACCGGCTCCGCTGCTGGCCATTCGGCTTTTGATGGGCCTACGACTGGATCAATCCATCGGCCCGATCGATGTGCGACTGGGCTCGACACGCGGGATCAACGCACTGTTAGAACGGGCGGGATGCTCGACGGTCTTTGTCACCACCGAAGGTTTCGCGGATCTGCTGCGAATTGGCTATCAGGATCGGCCGCACCTGTTCGAGCTCGATATTCGCAAGAATGAACCCATCCACGATCACGTGGTGGAGATTCCGGAGCGAATCTCCGCGACGGGCGAGGTGTTGAGGCCGCTCGATACGCTGGAGGTCGAACGACGGTTACGGGCGGCGGGCGACGCCGGTTGCACCGCGGCTGCGGTCTGTCTCATGCACGCCTGCCTCAACGACGCCCACGAGCGCCTGGTCGGGCAGATCGCCCGACAGGTCGGGTTCGAGCATGTATCGCTGTCGTCGATGACGGCGCCCACGCCGCGCATGGTGCCGCGCGGTGACACCACACTGGTCGATGCCTACTTGTCTGGGGTGATCCGGGACTACATCGCCGAACTGCATAGATGCATGCCTGAAGCGCAACTGCGCATGATGACCAGCGCCGGGGGGCTGGTGGACGGTGCGGCGTTCGCCGCCAAGGACAGTGTGCTCAGCGGGCCGGCGGGCGGCGTCGTGGGGTGTGCGGCCGCGGCGGATACCGCAGGGTTCGATCGGGCCATCGGCTTCGACATGGGCGGTACGAGCACAGATGTTTGTCGATACGATGGGACGTTCGAGTATCAGTACGAGACGGAGAAAGCTGGCGTGCGGCTGGTGGCACCCATGCTGGCGGTCGAAACGGTCGCCGCCGGCGGCGGGAGTATCTGCGCCTTCGACGGACAAAAGCTCACTGTCGGCCCGCAAAGCGCCGGGGCGGATCCCGGTCCGGCGTGCTATGGTCGAGGAGGACCGCTGGCCCTGACCGACGTCAACCTGTTCCTCGGGCGCGTTCTGGAGGATCGTTTTCCGTTCGCACTGAATCGACCAGTCGTCGAGACGAGACTCGACGTCCTGGCCCGCGAAGTGGCAACCGCGACGGGCCAGCCGATGAATGCAGCTGAGTTGGCCGAGGGATTCCGCTCCATTGCCGATGAGCACATGGCGTCGGCCATCAAGACCGTCTCCGTACAGCGGGGCTACGAGGTGAATCGCTACGCGTTGATCGCCTATGGTGGGGCGGCTGGACAACATGCCTGTAGCGTAGCCAGGCTGCTGGGTATTCGGCGCATCCTCATCGGCCCGCATGCCGGCATTCTGAGCGCCGTCGGGCTATCGCGGGCACACGTCGTACGTCACCACGAACGACCAGTCCTCCATCGCTACGATGATTCGGGTCTTGCAGCCGCCACGATCCTGCTTGACGACATGGAGGTGCGACTGCATCAGCAAATCCGCGATGAGGGGATTGCAGAATCCAACATCGAACCCGCACGGCGGCGACTCGATCTGCGTTACGAGGGACAAGATGCAACCGTGACGGTGGAGGGCGACTCGGCCGGTCGCTTCGATCGTCCTTTCGAGGCGGCCCACCGGAGGCTCTACGGCTACATCCATACCGGGCGGACCATTGAAATTGTCGCCGCCCGCGTCGAGATGACTGGACGAACGGATGTCCCGGACCCTCCGGTGCGTTCGCTACGTCGTCGTCGAGCCGCGGCGGACGAACATCGAACGCTGATGATTGAGGGTGTCGGCCACGATACGCCGGTCTATCATCGCGATCGACTGGACGCCGGTGATCACTTCACCGGGCCGGCCGTTGTTGTGGACAGCTTCGGCACGATCATCGTCGACCCTGGCTTTTCTGCTGAGGTCACGCAGCATCTGGATCTGGTGCTAGTGGATACGACGGTGGCTTCAGCGGTGACGACGGGAGCGACAGACCGGACCGACGTTGATCCCGTTCGACTCGAGATCTTCCACAACCGTTTCGCATCGATGGCCGAGCAGATGGGGGCCACGCTGCGACGGACGGCGATGTCGGTCAACGTCAAGGAGCGGCTGGACTTCTCGTGCGCCGTGTTCGATGGCGACGGCGCCCTGGTGGCCAACGCTCCGCACATTCCCGTGCATCTAGGAGGCATGAGCGACTGCATACGGGGCATCAACGAGACGCTCGGGCCGTTGGCTCCGGGCGATGTGGTCATCACCAACGATCCCTACGCTGGCGGCTCGCACCTGCCGGACGTGACCGTGGTCACGCCTGTGCATGTGGGTAGCGACTCGACGCCACGGTTCTTCGTCGCCAGTCGAGCCCACCACGCGGAGATCGGCGGCATCACACCCGGATCCATGGCCCCGGACGCGCGCATGCTGGCCGACGAGGGTGTGCTAATTGAGCCGTTCAAGCTGTTCGAGAAGGGACGCGCACACATCCGCGAACTGGAATCCCTGCTAACCGGCGGGGCCTACCCGTCACGCCGTCCCCAGGAGAATCTGGCGGACGTACACGCTCAGGTGGCCGCCAATCGCCGGGGTGTCGAGTTGCTGACCGAGATGGTCGGCGAACATGGAGTGAACGTGGTGGCCGCGTACATGGACCATATTAGACATGCCGCCGCTGCCAGCATGGGCCAATGCCTGCGCCGGCTACGCCCCGGCCGACATCAACGGCGCGAGAAGCTGGACGACGGCACGCCGATCGCGGTCACCATCGACATTGAGGACGGACGTGCGACGATCGACTTCACCAACAGCGGCCCGGTCCATGCCGGCAACCTGAACGCCAATCCGTCGATCGTCCGTAGCGCGGTCCTCTACTGCCTCCGATGCATCATGGCTGAGGACATCCCGTTGAACGACGGCGTGCTGGAACCGATCCGGTTGATCGTACCGGTGGGCATACTCAATCCTCCCCCGGCGCCGGACCGTTCGCATAGCCCGGCCGTGGGTGGGGGGAACGTGGAAACATCTCAGCGCATCGTCGATGCCGTGTTCGGCGCCCTGGGCGTGGTCGCCGCCAGCCAGGGCACCATGAACAACCTGCTCATTGGCGATGAGACCTTCGGCTATTACGAGACCATCGCCGGTGGGGCGGGCGCCGGACCGGGTTTCGACGGGGCGGACGCGGTACAGACGCACATGACCAACACGCGGCTCACCGATCCCGAGGTTCTCGAGACGCGGTATCCCCTACGTCTGGTGCGCTTCGAGATTCGACGCGGATCGGGAGGCACAGGTCGGCATCGGGGTGGCGATGGTGTGATCCGGGAGATCGAGTTTCTCAAACCACTCGACGTATCCATCCTTTCGCAGCGTCGGACTACCGCACCGTACGGACTGGCCGGCGGATCGGATGGCAGCCGGGGGCGCAACGTCCTACGCCGTCGGCAAGGGACGCTCGATCCGGTGTTCGCGGAGGAGGAATTGCCTGGAATCGTCCGCCTCACCGTGCGTGCCGGCGACCGACTGATTGTCGAGACGCCGGGCGGAGGTGGATACGGACCCTTGCCGATTGCCGATTGACCAGGTAGCGGGGTATAATCAACCAGTGACAGTCGGCAATCGACGATGAACCGGGTCCGTGACACGATCGGCGGGTTCAGGGACTAGGGTTCGGGGATTGGGGTTCGGGGATAAGGGTTCAGGGTGAAGGGTTCAGGGTTCAGGACGCACCGGTTTGCTCGCCGTACATTCCTGTCTGCATGCGTACGGGCACAGGCAGACGCCCCGGAGGGGCGGTGGAGTGTAGCCACGGGTGGAGCATGGCCCGCTGCAAAGCGGGCTGAGCGCAACCCGTGGATTCATTCGCCTCTCAACTTTTTCCGCCCCGGAGGGGCGGAGGAAGCTCCACGATGCACGAAGAACGGCGAGGAGCATCGTCAAACATGCTCCAGGTATGGCGTACCAGTCAGTCCAGCGGGCAAATCCTTCGCCCCTCCAGGGCGACCAAAGAGAGATAATGTGCCGGTTTTCCACGGGTTTCGCGTCGGGCTGCTGCGCAGCCGCGCCGCTCCACCCGTGGCTACAGTCCATCGCCCCTCCGGGGCGAGAGCGAGTAGTGGGCAGGGCGAGTCGTTGACCTGCCCCGCCTGGCTCCCAGCGTCAGGAACTCCCGCCGATACGGTCACGGACCCCGATGAACCCACCGGCACTGGTCAAACTGACGAGGCAAGGCCAAGGAGTGTAGAATGATGCGTAGGTTGGGATTGGGGATTGTGGCGATCGGGCTCACGCCCCTGCTCAGTTCAGCCGCGACGCTGTCCATGCGAGGCGCCCCCACGGGGGGGCAAATGGACGGCGGAGGGGAAATCAACCTGCTACCCGGTGAGACCGCCACCATTCAAGTCATCCTGGAGCTCACCAAGACCGAGACGTTTGCGTTTATTAATCTGTTCCCGTTGGCTACGGTGGTGGAGGGCCCGGCGGACTCGCTGGAGGTACTCGATGTCGGTCCGGCGTCAGGCATGCTCGAAGATGCGTTTCGAGACACGACCTTTCTTCCCGAAGGTAGTCCGTTCGCATTCGGCGAAGGGTTCTCGTTGGACGAGTACCATCTCATACTCTCCACCGATCCGGTAAGCGGACCGGCTACGTTGATCATCGAGGAGCTGGTCATCCACGCCAACACCCTGGGCACCGTCGAGTTGGCCTTCCAGGACGGTTTGCTGGAACCGGGCGTGTTTGATGGCGATCTCGTCGCCTTCGGAATTGCTCCCGTCGGAATCGATCCCGTCGATTCGTTGCTGACCTTAGGCACCGGCGACGCCCGCCAAAACGGTGCCGGACCGCTGGTGATCAACATCGTCGAGGAGGTGCCGGCCGAGCCGGTGGATCTGGGCTCCAACGACAACGGCTCATCGCCGGGCACGAATGACCCCGACGACGGGGACACCAACGGGCAAGGTGATGGCCCGAATCAAGACGACCCCGCCGGTCCATCGGGACTGTGCGGCGGTGGTATGGTTGCCCCGCTCACAGTGTTGTGGTTTGGGTTGATGGGCGTCCGCTGGCCCAGCCGACATTAGGGTGTCGGAAGCCTGTAGGGATGGCGTTGGGCTTGCGGGCGACCTCGGCGTATGGATTGGACAGGTGCAGCAGCCTAGAATGACAGTGTCGATCGGCGGATGCCGCCGCGAGTGGTAGCCCGTTGAAAAGTAGCGCCGATGTCTGCCGTTTTTCGTCTGAGAATCTGGAGCATCAACGATGTGTAATGCAATCAAGACGGGTTTGTTGGTAACGATTCTGGCCTCGGGTGTGTCGCAGGCGGCCACGCTCTCGCTGCGCAACGCCGCCGATGGCTCGGCGGTGTTGAGCCTCGCCGAGGGCGAAACTGCCACCGTCGAGATCGTGCTGGAGCTAGGCGAAGGCGAGGACTTGGGTTTCGCCACCGTGTTCCTGGACGTCAGTGGGGCCGCGGGGGTCGTTGAGGTTCTCGATTTCATGTCCGGCCTGGAAGAGGAGTTCACTTACGACCGAAGCGCCATGCCGGAGGGTAGTCCCTATCAGGAAATGGCAGGCATTCTTCTTGATGAGTACGGATTGGTCATGGGTGGGGGAGGGGGAGTCGTCTCCGGTCCCGCAACGGTCGTTCTCGATCAGATCGTCATTCACGCATTGTCGGCTGGTGAAATCGATTTGACCTTCGAGGAGGGCTTTCGGCAGCCCACGCTCTTTGATCCGGTTTTCTCTCTATACAACGTCGCCCTAATCAATCAGGAGGTCTTCCAGGAAGACGTCCTCTACCTTTTTATGGGCACTGGCGACGGCCGTGAAGGCGGAGTCGGCCCTTTCTTGATCAGCGCGGATGGAGAAGTCATCGAACCTCCGCCAACCAACGGCAACGGCAATGACAACGACAGCACGCCGCCGGTGGACAACGAGAACGACAACATCGTCATCATTGACAACGGCAACGACAACGGCTCCGAAGCCAACGACAACGTGCCCGAGGTCAACGACAATGTTCCCGATGTGCCCAACTCCGAGGAGCCCGAGGTCACTATCGACGATGACGAGGGATATCTCCTCGGGGTGATTAACGACGGCGGCACCGAGGTGGCCGTCTTCGTGGATCGTGACGCCGACGGGAATCCCATCGCCATCAACGGGCTGGTCGTCGCAGTCGACGGCGATGCGGCGAAACTGTTTATCCAAGAGCAGCGCCTGACGGTCATCGAAGGTGCCCAGGAGGAGATCATCGTGACCTACAACGAGGCGGCCAGGACGGTCATGCTGACGGCGGCGGGTTCCGGCGAATCGGCCAGCGTCTCGTTTGCCGCCGAGGTCGATTTGGCCGCGTCTCCCGGCGGCGAGGCCGTCCCGGGCGAGACCGACGGCGAGGCCATGGAGCGACTGCTCGATGAGCTTGGTGCATTCATGAGCCCCATCATCGTCGCCTTGGGAGCTGATGCGTCAGCTCGGGGGCTGCTGGAGGCCGCGGGTGGAATTGAATTGCTCGAGTACGTCTTTCTCGGACCCGCAGAGGCCAGCGTAGACGATGCCCTGGAGAACGACCGAGTCGATGAAACCGGCGACTTCGGCGACTCGTCCATCGATGACCCGCTCGACGACCTGATCGGATTGGCCGACGACGACAACGCCGAGCCCGTCGATCCGCCTCCGTCGGGCGGTGGGGGTGGACGCGGAATCTGTGGCTTGGGGATGCTGCTGGCCAGCGGGCTGACCGTCGCGGGTCTCACCTTGCTCCGACCGCGACGCCGCCTCACGTCCTAGTCAATCAAAGAGGAGATCCCCGCGGGCGCGATATCGCCTCCGCGGGGGTCATTTTCTTGCTGAGTCACTTTTTATTTTCCATCCAGCGCGAGTGACCGGCGATCACTTTTTCCCCTTTTGAGCGGGCCATCGGACCTGCGCCGCACGGGTTACAACAGGATTCGATCAGCATGAGGCCACGTTGCCGCGTGCCGCGAACGAGGCCGCGGCAATCGCCAATGAGCTCGAAGATCGCGTTTTCAGCCCAATTATAGGCGTTTTGAGCCTGCGCCGTGTCCCTGCGGAATGGTCGCCTCGGATGCAAGTCTTGGGTGGCTTGCATTCGCGCGTTCGAGTACCGACGAACAATTTGCGGTCGCTGCTGGTTTGGCCTACCAAGTCGTGCTCGAATCCGTCGCTGCCGAAATCGTTAAAGAGTCAAAAAAAGGCTTGCATATAGGCTCGAAGGCGCCTACGTTCCCGGATAGCCAGTTCGACAGAGTGGACAGAAAGGAGGCCAGGATGGCCAAGAAGAAGAAAGCAGCCAAGAAGGGCGCGACGGTAAAGGCCCGCACCAAGTCCGAAACCCTCAACGCGATCTCCGAGGGGACCGGCCTGACGCGCAAGGAAGTTGCATCGGTGTTCGAGTCCATGACCGGGTTGATCAAGAAGGATCTGTCCAGCCGCGGTCCCGGCGTATTCCAGATACCTGGATTGCTCAAGGTCAAGGTGGTACGCAAGCCGGCCACCAAAGCCCGGTGGGGTGTCAATCCGTTCACCAAAGAAGAGATGATGTTCAAGGCCAAGCCGGCCCGCAAAGTGGTCAAGGCGCTGCCGCTCAAGGGTTTGAAGAGCTTGGTCTAGGCGCGGTCGAGTTGAACGAACGCCCGGCGGATCGAGATCAGCCCGGGCTGCGGATGACGGCGCGACACGGGGCGAGTGTAACTTACCATTCTGCACTGGCTAACAAACTCCCCGGTCGCAGCGCCGAACCGAAATCGGATTCACCGCTCGAGCGCTGGCGCGGATAGGTCCGCGCCGCTTGCGGGCACTGGGAACCACGCAAGATGTTCCGGTGCTTCCACGCGCCAGAGGGACACCGGTGCCGCGCCGTGTCACCGCGTTCAAGGGTTGGAGTATCACCCGCTCTTGGAGGCGAAAGCGCGACGGCCCAACGACAAATCGGGGCTCCGCCCGGAGCCCAAGTACGACGAACGAATGGAACGGGCGTCTCGCTAGCCGAGACGCCCGTTCGCATTTGCGCTTGGCGTAGCACCAACACACCTCGCCCGGTTGGTGTGCCACTGCTCTTGAGCAGTGTCGGTCCACCCCTCGACGATTCGCACTGCTCACGAGCAGTGGCACACGGTTCCTAGGTTCTACCTAGCCCGGGCAATCTAGGTTGACGCAACACCAGGCTGACCACCATTCCCACCAAACAAACCGTCTGGGACGCCAGGACGACCCACGCCATCGTCGCCGCTGAATCATGCCAGATGAACAAGGCCCCCACCTCGAGGGCCAACCCCAGCAGGTAGACAGCGAGGAAACGAAAGTCGTTTCTAGCCAGGAATTGCAGGCAAATCAGCACGGAGAGGTAGGTGGCCAACCGAGCCAACACGAGCGGACCGAGCCAGGGCGCCGCCGCCCGGTACTCCGATCCAAATGAGGTGACGAGAATCCACTCCGGTTTGAGCCAGCAGGCCAGCACCGGGACCGCAGCCAGCACCAAGAAGTAGGCGCAGATTCGTAGAAAGGTCGGCATGATCCTTCGGCCGCGTTCCTCCAGTGAGGTGATAAGTGGCAGCGCCAGGGTGGCGAAGGGAGTGACCAACACCCCGATGATCAGGCTGAGATTCGCGGCGGCGACGAACTGTCCTGCCTCAGTAGCCGGAAGAAACCGGTTGACCGTCAATACATCAACATGCTCGAGCCCACCCTTGGCCAGCGAGAACGCAAACATGGGAAGGGCGAATCGTTTAACCGCCGATGCGTCCAACGGACACGGGGCGTGATCCCGGAACAAACCGGACAGTTGCACGCGAGCGAGCACCAGCGCCAGCCCGACGGCAACGACAAATGCTGAGATGCCCGCGGCGGGCGTCAGCAACAGAGAGAGCACGACCACCCCGATGGCGAGTCGACTGGCCGCTTCTGCAACCGCGTTCCAGTTGAGTGCGTCGAACCGTTGAAGTCCGCGCAACGTGCCGCGGGCGACGCTCAGCCACAAGGTCAACAAGATCGCGACGTATGCAAGCGGCAGCAGCGCGGGCGACTGAAGGTTCAACGCGCTGGCCAGCGGACGGGTCAGGAGCAGCCCGACGAGCAAGCCAACCACTCCGATCCCGACTACCCGCCGTGTAATCCCGCGCGACAGCGTAAGTATTTTCCCGTACTCGCCCCGCACCGCGAACTGGGCGGTAAATCGTGCGACCGTGCCGTTGATTGGCCCGAAGGCGGCGCAGCAAAACAGGATGAACGCGATGGTGACGCCGAATTCCGAGAAGCCGTCCGGGGCCAGGAGGCGCCCCGCATAGCACCGGTAGGCGATGCTCAAAAGCGCCGACGCTCCCGTACCCACAATCAAGACGGTGCTGTGTCGTGCTTCCTCGCGCATCGGGTGAGCCTGAGACTCCGTCGAGTGGGCTCCCTGGCCGGCCCCTGGGTGCGATCGGGTCCTCGCCGCCGATCCACTCGTATCAGACGGGATCGGCACCAGGCGGTTCACCATTGGGATTCGCCAACGGCCAGCCCCACGGGCCGAGCCTAATGTGCTCCTGCCGGCGCGCCAATCCAAGCATCGAACCGAGCCAAGCCGCAGGAGAACAACCGTGGCGGGCAGACCGGCGTCCGATGCCTATTGCACTTGCCCGGCACGATTCAGTCCGTTGACCACCGGCCCGCCATCAAGTACGGTGTCCAGGGCAGATATCAGCATGGGAGGTGTTTGTGAGCCGGTCAATGCGACGAGTTCTCCTATACGCTCTAGCAATAATGTTGACCCCGGCGGGGATGGGTTGCCGGGACCAGGCCTGGAGCGATTCCTATCCGATGGCTATGGAAGCCGACGGGCGTCGGTTGTTACCGACGACCGAGCGGACCTACGACGCCAGGATCATGGAGGGCACCGCCCAGGCGATCGGCCTGCAGGGTGACGATGGTGCCCCATCCACACGGCCGGATCGCAAGTCCGCCGATTCCGCCGGCGCGGGCGGTGCCTTTGGGGCCATTCGGGACGCGTTCAGCAATCTCAACACGATCGCTCGCAATGCATTGGGAGGGCCTCAGCCCGACCAGCTGGACGGCGATCCTGATGCGGACGACAGCAACCAGTAGGTTCCATGTCGATTCAGTTCCGGCCAGCATGGTGAACCGTTGCCGGCGTCGGAACAGGAGACGACCGCCGAGCCGCCGATGAGCGAAGCTGCACTGCCGGCCAACACGCTGGCCGAAGCCTACCTCTACCTGATGGCCCTGCCGTGTTCACAGTGCGGGCGCGGTCCTCTGCACGCCCGACCCCCTCATCAGTTTGACCGCAGTCGAGTCCCCAAGATTATCCGTGTCGATATGCGTGCGACCTGCCAATCGTGCGACCATGAGATAAACCTTTCGTTCGAGTATCCGCCACCTCGGGAGAGCGCCGCCGACCGTCTTCGCGGGATCACCCGCTTGAATCCCAATCGGCAGCCTTCCAAGATTCTCGACGTCGGCCAATGGCTGACGTTGTTTCGTGTCATCCTGGAGAAAGCCAGCACCACGTCGGATCGTACCGAAGGACGGCGTCTGGGCTACGAAGCGGCCCAGTGCCTGGAGGAAGCACTGAAGTTCTACGAGCCGGGCAACGACCTTCCACCACCCTCGGCCTTTCGTCATGAAACGTCCAAGAAGCGTCTCCGCGACCACCCCGCCCTTTTCGCCCGGCCGCGGCTCTTGGAAATGCGAACCAAGCTTCCCAGCCTCACGCTGATGGAAGCCAAGATCACCGAGCAAGCGACGGTCGAGCCCCATCACCCCTGGTGGCATTTCTGGCGCTAGCCGTCCCAGAGTTGGTAGCCCCGGCGCGCCGGGGGCGCCTCGCCGGCCGTTCCGGATTGTCGATCGTCGAGCAACGCGAATCTCAATTGGAAATCGGAAATCGACAATCCGATCGAGGGAGTGCTAGGATCGATTGAGCGCGTGGCCGCATTGACCGCAAAAACGCGCCTGAGGGCGATTGACTTCCTGGCATCGCGGGCAGCAAAGGTTGGTCCGTCGGCAGCTGATGGCTAACATGGCTGCGACGGCCAGGAATATGAAGCAGATCACGCCGCCATCGCGTGAGGCCAAGAGTGCGACTGATATGGTTCCCATGACGTCCATCATTCACCCATGACCATTCTAGTCAGGCGATCCCCGAAGCCAAAACGCGGCGCGGAAAATACCCCCGCACCATGCCGTCCGACAGGATGGATTCCGGTTCCACGAGCTTCAGGAGGTGGCGGGGGCCAACTCGACCACGCCACGGCGATCATGGGGCATTCCGGTTTCAGCCGGTCAACGTTAGGCTTTATGGGGCCAAGCCGTCCCACGCGAGCCGGATGAGCTGATGGACGCCGACCCGGCGATGCCGCCCTCGTCGGCCACCGTGGGCCGACGGAGCCCAATGGAGGAGCCGAGTTTGGCAGTGAGTTCACCGCGTCAGATCATGGTCGTGGACATGCTCGAGGGTTTCACCCGACGCGGGCCGTTGGCCAGTCCGCGCGTGGCAGCCCTTGTGCCTCGACAGGCTGAGTTCCTGTCGCGGTTGACCGAGGGCGATCGCGTGGTCTTCGTGTCCGACGCCCACGGCCCGAACGATCCCGAGTTCCAACGGTTCCCGCCGCATTGCCTGGCTGGCAGCGATGAGGCCGACGTGTGCCCGGAGCTGATCCGGGCGATCCCGAAGCCTGTGGGCGTCGCTCACGTTACCAAGACGACCTTCAGCGGGTTCCACGGGACCGATCTGGACGCGCTGGTCCGTTCGGCCGACTCGAACGCGTGGATCGTCATCGGCTGCGTAACCGACTGTTGTTTGGAGGCCAACGTAGCCGATTTGGTCTATCGCGGCTGTGAGGTGACCGTGATTCGCGATCTGATCGACACCTGGCACGACCCGCCGGATCACGATGCCGACGCCATCAACGCCGAGTGGTTTGACCGGCGCTTTCCCACGATATGGGGGGCGCGAGTGCTTACCGGTTGGAAGGAGCTGTTGGTGCCCTAGTTGACCGTCGGCGATGTCGCGCCGACCAGCCGCCAACGTAGCAACGAAGTGCAACTGATCTATGTCAGGGACCGTCGAGAGGTGCCATGGAACGGGATCATCCCCGTCCGCGAGAATTTCTCGGGTTTGATACCATTAGTTGGTCGACGAGCAGCCGTGCGAGAGATTAAGTCGTATGCCCCAACTGCCCATCAGTGACGAGTACTTCAATCGTAGCGCCCGCGTGGTGGCCAACACGCCGCGGTACGATCGCCTGGTACACTATCGCGTCTTCGCCCGACGGAGCGGAGTCCTATCGGGGATCAATCGATCCGTGGCGTTCGTTACCGATCAATGCGTCGGGCCGCTACGGATTCATGCCCGACGTGACGGCGACCGATTCGACGCCTTCGAGGCGGTGATGGTCATCGAAGGCCTGTTCGGCGAATTGGTCAATCTGGAAACCACCTACCTGGGAATGCTGGCCTTCACCGGGGCGGCGAGCAACATGGCCGAAATCGTCGATGCCGCCAGCGGCATTCCCATAATCGACATGGCTGCCCGCCATTATCCGTGGGAGATCATCGAGCAGACCGCCTACGCCGCCGCCGTCGCCGGTGCGGCGGGGACCAGCACGCGGGCTGGGCATGCCTACGTCCACAAGTGGTTCGGCACGGGCGACGGAACCCTCATCAGAATCAACGGGAAGGAGCCAAGCGAGTTTCGGTTGTACGGCTCCATCCCGCATGCCCTCAACGCCGTCTACGGCGGCACCAGCATCGACTCCGCGGTCGCCTACCGGCAGAAACTGCCGGATCTACCGCTGACCATGCTGATCGATTTCGAGGGGCGCGAACTGGACGCCTGCCGGGATGCATACCGCCGTTTCGGTGATGAGCTGTACGCCGTTCGCCTGGACACCCACGGCAACAGAATCCACCAGGGCGGCACGGACGAGGCCGACCCGAAATTGGTCGAGAAGGTGCTGGCCAATGCTCCGGATCGCAAGCTGGCCCAGAAAGCGCTGGACCAATACGGGTTCGGGTCCGGGGTGACCATTCAGGCGGCCTTCAACGTTCGGCAAGCGCTCGACTCTGTCGGCGGGCGGGCGACCAAGCTGGTCGTGTCCAGCGGTTTCAACGCCAAAAAGGTAGCAGCGTTCATCGCCGCCGGCGCTCCCATTGACGCCATTGGCACGGGTAGCTGGGTCGACTTCCTGGTCTTCACCAGCGACATCGCCAAGGTGATGGAAGACGGGCAATGGGTGCCACGATCCAAAGCCGGCCGACAGGACGAAGTCGCACTGCCCGACCACCTACCGTTGGTCGTCAATCAGACCTGATACCGCGCAATAGCGCACTCATCGATGCTTCAATGGCTAACGAAACACGCCCAAGCCCAGGGATCGCAATCCAAGGGTCCACCAGGAGCGTCCACATCGTTGGATCAGTGTAGGGAGGAACGGCTTCATCCTACGAACGGATCCGCCATCCTCTCTAAAGGCAGTCGCCGAATCTAGCCAACACGAATCCGACATCCAGCGGATCGACCGCCCCGTCGGCATTCTGGTCGGCTACGTCACAGTCGTCGTCACCACCCCCTACTTCACATCCGAATCGCGACAGGACAAAGCCGGAGTCGAGCGGATCGACCGTCCCATCCCCGTTCGCGTCGCCTTCGCAAATCTCTGGTAACGGCGCCTGGTAAACGGCCATGCCCTTCGGCACAGCAATAGTGGTAAGCCCCTCCAAGGCGTCGAACTCGGCAAGTGACTCGTACGACCCGTCGGTAGGGTCGATGCCGAACAGCCGCCCTCCACCGGCGGCTGGGTAATCGAAGACGGCGAAATAGAGTAGCTCCTGGTCCGGAGCGATCGACAGGACGCACGGGTTGCTGTCAAACTCTGTGAAACCTGTCGCCAGCAGGCGCCGTGACCCGGCATTCGCGTCGTCGTACCGATAGATCTAGTATTCGTTAATACCATCCGTGGCCACGAAGAGATTGCCGGAATCGTCGAGGACCAGCATCTTGGTATAGGTCACGGGGCCGCTGTAGCGACTGTAGCCATAATCCGATTCGACTTCGCGCGTTGAGAGGATCACTCCGGTGATTCTCACCCGGCCACTGGGACACGGGGCGGCGGCGTCATGTTGCGCCTTGCGTTTTGCCTCCAGCTCCGGGCGCTTGGCAATCTGGTCGAGCAGACTACGCAGGAACGCGGTTTGCTTGTCCGAGATCGAGCCGTACTTGATTAGCTTGCCAACGATATCCCAGATAGTATGCTCCGCGCGGTGGGTCCGGTCGTAGGCTTCCAGGTGTTCACAGCTCCAGTCGTCCTGTTTGCAGTCACAGTCAGGCGTCCGGGTGTACGCATGCTGATTGAT
>JADFPW010000307.1 GCA_022562105.1 Planctomycetota bacterium | reverse complement strand
CGGTGATGGCGAACTCGGATGGCCTCGAAGACGGTCGTACTGATCTCCTCGCCGCCGATGGATTTCTGCATGGAGTCGGTCACCAGCTCGAACGTGGGATGGAACTCCACGTCGCGATCGGTCTGGTTGGTCACCGAGTAGAGCAGGTACCAATAGGTCGTGCCCTCGGTCTGGCCCGCGTGCTGGACGGTAATCCGCTGTGGGTCGTGAAAAGTGAAGTCGAGCTCCCACGAACGGGGAATCAGCCCCGGTGTGGGGGCGCCGGTCGAGTCCACTCCGGCCACGGCTAGGCCCAACAAGGGCGAAAGCGCACAAAGATACACCGCCACTGATATCATGGTGGTGAATTGTACGGATCAGCCTCGCCGTGTCAATCGGTGGGCTCGGCCTGATCCACGTGACCGTGGTCGGCGAAGGAAGCTCGTAGTCGTCGCCAGTCCACATATCAAAAGATCGATCCACGCAGATCGATGCGGACCGTGTTGTCATCCGCCTCCCAGACTTGGGCCATTCGGCGGAGGGTGTCCACCAAATCCGTAATCCGCTGGACGCCGAGAACCAGGGCTTCGTAGAGGCGGGCATCGTGCAGGAGCAGTCCCACCGTCCCCTCGCCCTCGTCCGCCGCCCGGGCGACGCGCTTCAGGGACGCCATGGTCGATGCGAGATCATCAACGGCGGGCATCACCTTTCCCGAGATGCGGTTCACGTCGCTCTGGAGGTCGTCGAACGTGCTGGCGAGCTGGGCGGTTATCAGGGGAATATCGGTCTCGAGCGTGTGGGCCACGCTGCGGAAGTCGCTGGCCGCCTGCTTGGTGTCGGTGGAGATTTCCCGGATGTTGGCCAGGGAAGCCAGCAAGTCGTCCTTGAAGACCGGGTCGCCGAACAGTGAATTGAAGGTCTTGAGGGTGGTATCAGCGCGCTCGACTACGGTGGACAAGTTGGCGATGTTCCTGGCGATCTCACCCGACGAGGCATCCACCTCTGCGACGGATCGTTTCTCAAGGAGGTCTTTCATCCCTTCGGCGGCTGGCACAAGGGCCTCGGCTAGACTGCCCACTTCTCGGAACGCTCGCTCGACGGAGTCCAGCATGGTACCCGAGATGAGGTCACCGAAGGGGGAGACCATCTCTCCCTGAATGAGCGCTCCGGGCCCCTCCTTGGGCAACATGTTGCCAATCGACTCCGGGGGCACCAGCGTGATGCTGCCCAGACCGATGCCCAAACCAGCCGGCTGCAGCTTGGCGATGGTACCCTGCGGGATGGAAAACTCCCGCTTGATCGAGGCGATTATCTGGACACTCCCCGGGCGCTGCGGGCTGACGAACTCCACGCGGCGCACGCGGCCCACGGGCACGCCGTTGAACGACACCGGGGTCGACTCGGAAATACCATGGACTTCGCTAACTTTGATTTGGATGTTGTACTCGCCACGGCTCAGCCAACTGGGCATCTCGCCGAACATCATCAGCAGCCAGACGAGCATCAATAATCCGCCAAGCGTGAAGACACCCACCAACATGTTTCGTCTGGTCTCGACCATCAATCAGCCCTCGCGTTATAGGTTCTTTAGATCCTCTTCCGATGCCCGACCCTCGATGAATCGGCGGACACGGTCGTCGCTGCAGTCTCGAATATCATCCGGCGTGCCGTCAAAGATAAACCGCCCCTCCCACAACATGATGATCCGGTCCGCCACCTTGAAGGCGCTGGCCATGTCATGGGTGACGACGACACTGGTGACGCCGAGCTCTCGTTTCAGCTTGATGATCAAATGGTTGATGACGTCGGCCCTTACGGGATCCAGCCCGGTGGTGGGCTCGTCGTAGAGCACCACCTTCGGACTCAGGGCGATGGCTCTGGCCAAGGCGACCCGTTTGCGCTGTCCCCCGGACAGCTCGCCCGGCTTCTTCGATTGGATGCCGTCCAGACCCACCATGCGCATTTTCTCGGCCACGATTCGATCGCGCTGCGTCTTGGACAAGCGTGTCTGCTCCGCAATGGGAAACCCGACGTTTTCGCCGGCGGTCAGCGAATCGAACAAGGCCCCCATCTGAAAGAGGAAGCCGAAGTCGCTCCGAATGACGGCCAGATCGCTTTCCGGCTGATTGTCGATACGCCGGCCTTCATAATGCACTTCTCCCGAGTCCGGTCGCAGTAAGCCCACAATGTGTTTGAGCACCACGCTCTTGCCGGCCCCGCTTTCGCCGATGATCACCGCGGTCTCACCCGCCCGGAGTGCGAGGCTTGCACCGCGCAGCACCTCAAGCTGACCGAAGTGCTTGCTGACGGCTCGCAGCTCGATGATGGGTACGTTGTTGCTCTGGTGTTCCACGGTCAAAGGGACTTGTCCACCGTAGGTTCGCTTGTCAAATGATCGGCTTGAATCCCCAAAGAGCCAGATAGATCCCCTGCATGGCATAGGACACGAAGAAGTCCAACACCAGAATCACGATAAAGCTGGCCACGAAGGACTGGGTGCAGGCTCGCCCGACACCCTCGGCCCCGGCCCGGCAGTTAAAGCCCTTGTAGCAGGCGATCAAGCCTATGGTCCCTCCGAACGCGAAGCTCTTGATCACCCCCACCAGGAGATCCCACCATTCGATGACATCGGCGGTGTAGGACCAGTACGGGCCCGATGGGATCCCCGACAGCTTGACCGCGACGAACCAGCCTCCCAGGGCCCCCATCACGTCGCAGTAGAACGTGAGCAACGGGGTCAGCAGAAAACAGGCCATGACCCGCGGCACCACCAGGTGGCGGATGGGATCGGTCCCCATGGCCCGCAGGGCATCGAGTTGCTCGGTGATGCGCATGGTTCCCAGTTCGGCGGTCAGTGCTCCGCCGACGCGACCGGCCAGCATGACTCCGGCCAACACCGGCCCCAGCTCTCGCACCACGGAGAGGTTGACCAGCACCCCCATGTGATGTTCGAGGCCTGCTGATCGAAGCTGTTCCACCGCTTGAACGGCGAGCACCAGTCCGACGAACAGGCCGGTTATCAGGATCACCGGCACGGTGCGGTTGCCGACTTCGTAGAATTGAGGGGCCAGCAGACGCCAACTGCGCAAATGAAGCGAGCTGCGGGCCATCTGGCTGCCCATGTGCCCGGCGAACGTGGAGAAGCGGCCCAGGCCTTGGAGCGATTGAATGGTTCTATCACCAAGGATGGCAAAAGGCGACACAGCGTCCGCTCCATTCCGGCTTAGGGGCTATATCCCGAGCGATCGGGTAGTCGCCAGCTTGTACCGATCAGACGTGGGGGTGTCAATCGAGCTGGATGTGCGAAAGCACGCGATGGAAACGGTGTTCTCGGCGAGGGATTGGGCGACCGGCTCGGATCGACGTTCAGGAAACGAGCGTCAGTCGAGGTCGTCGGTGGGGGGCGGGCACGCAAGGCGAGCGGGGCCAACCGGGGCGTGGGTAAAGAAGTGCGCCTCGGCGCACGGGGGGGCGCCGGTCAAGCGGATCGGCACTCGATGGCTGCTACGCCAGCGTATTGATCGGGCGTCCTGCGTTCCCGACAATCGACGCACTGGTCAGATCGCCATCACCCGACACCACGGCCTGATCGGCGAGCGTTGGAGTAGGATCGGCGTCGGCGCTCGGCGAACCGGGCAGGCCCATGTATTGCTCCAGGAACTTTGCGTAGGCGACTCCCTTACCCTTGGGGGCCGAGAGTTCAGGAAGTTCGATGCCGGCGTCGCGAATCTGCTCGCCGAAGACCATGCGCAGGCGCAGGTCGGAGACGCCCTGGAAGTGACCTGATTCCAAGAGTCGCAAGACGCCGGGGACGTGGTTCGCTTCGTTGGTGTTGGGGTCATCCGGCGCCGGCTCAGTGGGTGTGCTGGTCGGCACGGTTGGGGACGGTGCTGGCCGATCGGGCCTGGTTGAGCTGATCGTGGCTAGCGTGTTTCCCTGTCCAAAACTCGCTGTGACACCAATCGGTTGAATCGCCATTGTCGAAATCTCCAGCGCACTACCGACCGGTAAGACCGCGGCCGAGAGAATTAGCGCTCTTCCTTATCGGCGAGATGAACCGGCGACTTGGGGGCAGATTGGACGTTTCTTGCCCGCCCTTGTGGATCGTGGCGCCCGTCAGCCGGCAAGGCCACTTCCTGCCCGCATTCCGGGCAACGCCCGGAGACGTTTCCGGTGAGGTTGTAACCGCACCTGCAGAACCGCTCCAGTTTGGCGAGCATGTCTCGAAGCGACCGGCGAACGCGAGCCCGATAGGCCAATGCCCCCAGCGTGCAAGCGCAAATCGGAATGAGTACCGGCATGGTCCACACCAGCCAGCTCGTCCCCAAAGACAAGAGCAGGGCGCCTGCCGGAACCAGGAGGAGCATTCCTACCACTTCCGGGTGGCTGTTGACTCCATACCGATTCCTGCTGGATAATGCAGCCTCCAGGGCGGAGCGCCGGGCGGCGTCGGTCGGAAACGACCGCAACTCAGGGAGGAGCAATTGAAAGACTGAGTCTCGATCCATTCGTCAACGGTAAGTGGGGAACATCGTCCGTTGAGGCGAGCCTTGTGCTCGAGCATTCTACGGCATGCCTCCGGTGAACGCTCCCTGAAAGGGGCCAAAGTCGAGAAGATCGACGTGATCGTTGGCGTCGAAATCGAAGCAGGCGCAATCGGACCCCGGCAGGTCGCCGTCGGGGCCGCTCATGCACTTCGCGAAGGCTCCAAAATCAGCCAGATCGACATCCTCGTCTCCGTCGCAGTTGCCGACGGCGAAGTACTCCAGGGCCGGAGCAGGCATGAGCACCACTTGGCGAATAGAGTCGTCCAAAGTCACGTCGAAGCGATCGACTCCCGGCTGATTTCCGGCGGTCAGCGACACGAAGTAAACTCCGCCGCCCTCGTAGGTGATGTCGGTGATGGTTGAAAGGTCGTCGCTGTCTGCGGAATGGCGGACCGTCATGGCAATCGCCTCGGAGATCGGATTCCCCTCCCAGTCGAGCACGGCGATCTGCATCGATGTGGTGGCTACCCCGTTCGGTGGAATGATAGCAGGCACGAACTCGACTGTGGTTTGAACGGCATCCGGCCGGCCGGCATGGCTCTCTCTCCATTCGTTGAACAACGCCTCCAATTGAATGACCGGATCGGGGCTCCCGCTGGATTGAAAGGGCACGTTGAGGCGCATGAAGTAATCACCGTCCACGCAGCCGGAGGCGTTGCATACCGGATCATCCGCGTCGCCGATTCGGGAAACGACCATGCCTCCAATGTGGCCTGATTTGTCGAAGTCGGGCGGCGGGCAACCGCAACCCGTAGGATTGCCGCTGGAGCATGAGCACCGCCCGTCGCCACCCTCCTGCCGTGCGGCGATCATGCCGGCCATGAGCTTGGCAGCCATGTCGCCCGTGGTGTTCAGGACCGCCTGCTCGATGGCGGGCAGAACGCAATCGCCAGCCAGGACGTTGCCCTG
>JADFPW010000306.1 GCA_022562105.1 Planctomycetota bacterium | reverse complement strand
GGTTACACTCTGTCACGGAACGGCCTCCTTGCCTTGGGTGATTGAGTTCTCCAAAACCCTATCATACAAGGTCGAGAAGGCCGTCTCTATGTGCAAACCACCTCACACTCGTGAAATATCCAGGCTAAGTGATGATGTGGAGCCGATCGGGATTTCAACTAGAAAAGGGATTGACCCTGGGATTATCGACTTCGGATTGACGATTGAGTCGCGATGGTCAGACGGCGGCGAATTCGCCCAACGACTTGGCCTACCCAACTATCCCCGGCAGGATTCGAACCTGCAACTTCCGGCTCCGGAGGCCGGCGCGCTATCCAATTGCGCCACGGGGACGCCTTGTCGTCCGGCGATTACCCGGCTGGACGATCAATCGAACAAGCTAATCCGCGTTGCGCGCGGCGTCAATTCCGGCGGATCGCCCTTCGGCTGACTTGCAAGCATGTCAGGGAAAACAGGCCACCCCGAACGCCTGAAACCGCTACCATCGGGTGCCAGGGACAAACTTGTTGGCCCCTGCGAGTCCAACCCACGGTCCGCAAGACACGAGTCAGCTTCGCTGACCCATGGCACCCAATGAGGTGCGCCCCCGGTACACATGCAGTCGCGGACTTGGTCATCGCATGCTGCAACCGGGATGCCCGGCCGCCCAAACGCCGGGGGCAACTGGGGTTCCCGGCCGGCGGGGCGCTCCCGGCGCGCCGGGACTACGGGGTTGACGACTATCGGCCTGCGAGGGGCCATGCCACGAAACAGAGCCCAACGGGTGTGACCCGCTGGGCTCGATGGAGTTTCAGATTCGCTCTCGGCGCTGGTTAGGGCAGGGTGTTGGATCCCACGTTGTTGCCGTAGATGATGTACACGTCGCCGGCATCCGGTCGGCGGCCGGCAGTCGGCTCGTCGATCGCCCCGCCCGGAGCCTGCGGCAAGGACTCATCGACCGAGTCGGCGCGGGTGATGCCGATGGCGATGTCGTCGAAGCCGTCGTTGTTGATGTCCCCCAGCAGACCGACATGATCCGGGGGGGCCTCGTTAGGCCGACCGTCCACATACGGGCTCATAAACACGATGCCGGGCAGATCGTCGGTGCCCACCTCGGCGGGGCTGAGGACAAACGACCTGTTGTTCAAGTGCTGACCGCCGAAAATCAGGTAGACGACGCCGACGCGCGTCTGCAGATTTTCGTCGAGCACGGTGACGCCCGGAGCGACGATCAACAGGTCGCCGTTTCCGTCCTTGTTGAAGTCACCGGCCGAGGCGATGTCCATGCCGATGCGGTGACCGGCGTCGGCTCCGTAGAAGATGGTGCCGGGCAGATCGGCCGTAGCCAGTTGGCTGAGGGTGCGATCGCCGTCGGTGGTGGTTCCGCCGAAAATGATTCCGACGAACCCGTTATCGATCGGGCAGCAATCGGCGTCACCGGCGATCAAGCACTCCAACACGTCACGGTCATTGAGGACGAGGTTGTCCTCGCTGTAGCCCCGCGTGTTGTCGGTGGTAAGCTCGCGGTCGTTATCGAAGTCATAGACTTTGCAGTCATCGCTGAGGAAGACTTCCGAGCCGAATTCGGCTTGGCAACTGTCAAACGTCGCCAAGCTCAAGTCGTTGTCGTCGATGACTCCGTTGCCGTCGAAGTCCGGGGAGCAATTCGGGGCTGACACGTCGCCGAAATCGGCCCGCGGGGCGCCGAAGATCACATCGTCGATTCGATCGCCGTTGATGTCCAGGCCGGAGATCTGCCGGATGAAGCCCGCCTTACGCACTACGCGGACGTCGCCGCGGATGAGCTCGCCGCCCAACTGATCATTCTCGGTTTCCCCGAAGATTCGGAGCATGGGCGGACGGGTGAGGGCGTTGTCGGCCGCTCCGTCGCGGAGATCGAAATCGCCCGTTGGGGTTCGGCCGAAGAAGATGTAGACGGCTCCGGCGTCGGTGATGCCTCCCGGATCGTTGCCCGGGGCCCCGGCGAGGATGTCGGGGACGCCGTCGAGGTTGAAGTCGCCGGCCGACTGGGCGCCGCCCAGGAAGTCGTCCACGGTCTCGGCAAAGATCTCAAACGCGAGCGTCGGAGTCGTCGGGCCGTCGCGCCTGGGAAAAAGACATCCGCTGCAACATCCGCTTTGCTTCGGGTTGATGCAGATGGGGCTGAGCGGGGGGGCGCCGGGGCAGCGGGGGCTGGGGAGGATGGAGTTGCCCGTGTCGGGATCGTCCTTGTCCCGCCAGAATGGGAGCTCGAAGTCTTCACCGGGCAGCACGATGATGCTTCCAAAGAATCCCCGTGAGGCGACGTGCGTCGAGCCCCCTGGGAAGTCGGCCAGGGTCTGGGCGATGTCGAACTCGTTGGTGGGGGCGGAAATCAGAATCTCGGGCAGTTGGTCGTTGTCCATATCGGGAATCGAGGACACGGTCCACCCGCAGCGGGCGTTGAGTGGCGGCTGATTCAGGAGGGCATGGTCTACGAGATCATACCAGCCCACCTGGAACCGACCGCCGGCGATGCGTCCCGGGTTGGGCCCTTGGGCAAGCTTCAAGAAACCGCCAACCTCCCCTTCCTGCCCCACCAGGTCAATCTCCACTGCGGTGCTTTCCAATCGATCCGGATTGGGCACTCCGTGGTTGTCGCGATTGAGACTGCTGACCACGACCACATACCCCAGCGCTTCAGTGGTGTCGTCTTCGGGGAAGGTGGTGGCGAGGTTGTTGACAAAGAAATCCGGGTAGCAGCCGACACTTCCGGTATTGAGCGTTCGATTGTAGGTGATGGTTAGCGTCGGGCGTTGATCGGCTACGTCGCCGAACTCGCTGGACCGGGAGGTGGTCTGGTTGCCGTCGTCGTCGTCCGGCACCACGATCAGGCGGATTTCGTTGTCGATGTCGTCCAGTTGGCCGTCAATCAGTTTTTGGATCAACGGGGTGACATCCACATCGGTAAACTCACCGGCCGTGTCTCCGCTCAGGTTGCCCAGGTCTTCGTCGGCGTAGTCCACGTCCTCTTGGGGCTCGCCGCCGTTTTGGGCGAAGTTGTTGAAGTTGGCGCTGGACTCGCTGAAATCGGTGAACATCTCAAAGACGTTGGCGTCGTCGCCTTCGTCCACCACGCGAACTTGCACGGTGGCGGACAGGCCGGTGATGTTGCCGGCGGTGTCGGGGATCTCATCGAGCAGGTCGGTGAACTTGATTAGTACCCAACGGCGATCGCCGGGACCGTTGTCGACCCATTGAAGCTCCGTCGAGCTTCCGAAACTGGCGTTCGGGTTGGCGCTGTCGATGTAGGTATCTTCCATTCCATCGTAGCCGGCGAAGGTCGGGTCGCCATCGCCCACGGTGAGCACCGATTGACCCTGGCGAAGCGACAAGGTCACGTTGTCGGAAGCGCCGGCGTCCGGCGGGTCGTCCCCGGGATCGTCATCGCGCCCCTGGCGAACGCCGTCGGTGTGGCCCATGCCGAAGAGGAGTTCAGGGCGGCCGTCCCCGTCGAGGTCGGGGATCCAGCTGGCGCTGGTGATGCCGTCGGACCGCGGGTTATCGATTCCGATGAACGGCCCCAGGTCCGCAAGACCAATCGGGCTGCCCTCGAAAATCGTCCCCGATATGGAAGTACTGACGCTGTTGACGTTGATGTCCCCGCCGAAGCGGATCCCGTCTTGCCCGTAGATCAGGTACCCCTCGCCGACGGGCCCGCGGTTGCGTGGGTTGCCGAACTGAGCGATCAGAAGGAAGTCGTCGATTCCGTCATAGCGGAGCGCCGCGCCTGGTCCTTCACCTATACCTTCCCCTTCCCCAAGACCTTCGACACCGCCTTCCCCCTCGCCCTCCAGTTGCCCTTCGCCCACGGTCACCAAGCCGTCGGAAGTACTGTGGGCAATCATCACGAGGCCGCTGATGTCAATCACACCGGATTGCCGTACGCTCACGGTCTTGGGGCCCAAAACCGCAAAAGGATCGACTGCGAACTCGAGTCGCATTAGCACGCCGTCGGCGCCGTAGGTGTTCGTGCCAGAGAAGGCGATGATACCCGCGAGTTGATTTGTGCCGTCCATATAGGCATTCGACACGACCGTGAAACCCGGCATCGCGGCCTCGACCGCTGCCGCGTCGAAGGAGAGCTCATCGGGTATGTCCAGGACTAGGTGCAAGGCCGTGAATTCCTGATCGCCACCCGTTAAGGTGAGCGGCACCACGGCCATCCCACTGGGCGGGGCGGACACGCTCCCGAGCGCCAACACAGGTTCGGCGGAACTCACGACGGTAACGAAGCCTTTCGTGGTGGCGTGAAGGAAGAGTTCGCGCCCCCGGAAATCCGACAGGACGGACTGGGTAATCGTAATCGTCTTCAGGCCCGGCGCGGCGTCTACGTCGATGGCCAACTCGATTTGAATCAGCGGGCCGTCTTCGCCAAAGGTAACGGTGTTGGCATAAACAATGGCCGAGGCAAACTGCGCACCGGCATCCTCATAGGCACTGCTGACTATCGCTACATCGCTTAGCCCTGGGTCGGCCGTGGACCCAACCCAGGTGACGCCTTCAGGGAGCGCGATGAGCACTTGGAGACCGGCATAGTCCGGTGTGCCCCCCTCGATCGCAAGAGTCAACGTGGCGGTAGACCCGGCCGAAGCACGTGCACTGTTCAATGTCAGCACGGGACCGGTAGCGGCGACGCCCGCAACGCTCAGCAGCGCGATGCACCCGGCCACGCACAAAGTACGGAACCGTGATGACCGCCAAGGCTGTTTCGCCTTCATGCCCGCTCATTTCCTTTCCAGAAAAGGCTTCCCTTCAGGGACGTCGCCCGCCGGCACAGCCTGGAAACGAGCCGGAAGAGGAACAACCCTACAAGTCCACATGCTGGGGCAGGGTGAACCGGGCGCCGGATTCTGTTACGAAAACCACCATCTGAGGCCCGCCAAGCGTGGAAGACATACTAATCGTCTTGAACCGTTCGCCATTGGGGGCGAGACCGCTCATAGCCAACGATTTCGCGCCAGAAATGTCCACCACGGCACGGGCCTCCATGAGTCCATCGCCGGAGGGTAGATCCACCGAAAACGACGCCGTGCTGACCGCAAGCGTACCGGCATTGGTGGCGAGTGTCTCAAACCCAGCGCCGAACTGTGGCTTTACGTCCAGCGTCAGAATCGTCCCGACGGTAACATTGGTCAAGGCCACCTCAACCACAATGGGGTTGGCCTGGGTTGCCGGAATCGTTACATCCGGGATGGCGACGTCTCCCGTCGGCGGGTCCGTCACGGCAAGACCCGCGATAGTCGTAATGGCCAGAGTCGGTAGCAGATTCGCGGGAAGGACGAGGATCCCAGGATAATCGAAGGTAGTGGCGCCGGTGAAAGTTCCCGTCCATGCGTTGTCATACGTTTCCACACGAATCCGGCCCTGGCCGGCGCTAAACCTGCCTCCAATGACCTGTACGACGCCGCTGCCGGCCAGGCTCGAGGAGACGAGGC
>JADFPW010000305.1 GCA_022562105.1 Planctomycetota bacterium | reverse complement strand
GAGATCGGGAAAGGGGTGGCGCCTCTAGGCTGGGTCTAACCCGCAAGACCGAATCATCCATTAACCGGCGACGATGTTGATCCATGGGCCCTGCCAGCCGGTGGGGTCGCCGGAACCGGCGCTCTTGCAGTAGTAGTCCAAACGCTCGCCGGTGTCCTAGGCGATAAAGTTGGTGTATTGGGCGGTGTTGTAGATGCTGACGAAATACGACTCGCCGGTGTCTAGGCGAGTGCCCACGGTGGCCCACGTGCCCTGCTGCCGCTCTGAGGCTAGAATGGTTGCGGTTCCTGGGGATGTGAGGGAATACCGATGCAACGCCATCACAAAGTCGCTTTCCGGATGCTGGGCGGCCTGCTGGTTCTGCTGGGGGTCGAATCAGGCTGCAGCGTCGTTCGGGTTCATACCAACGCCTACCTGGGCGATCAGCCGTTTCCGCCAGCCGAGTCCGCGTCAACCATTTTCGTGGAGGCATCCGGCGCCGATCAACCCGCCCTGCTGGCTCGCGAAGTCACCCGAACGACCGCAATCGAATTAGAACGCCGGGGATACGTCTGCGTCGGAGATCCATCAGAAGCCGACTACGTGTTGACTTGCGCGTTCGGCATCAATGAGGCACGGATTGAATCCCGAACGGTTCCTCGAACCTACGGGCGACGGTGGAGCACCTACATCTACGGTGGACACCACGGCGTGCGCTACTCCACCACGTATGGCACCGGAACGTACTACGAACGGGAATACTACCGGCAGTACGATCGGTACCTGATGATGACACTCCTGGATCGGGCTCGCTTCGACGACAGCCCGGAGGAGAATCGCGACGTAGCCATCGTTTGGCAGGCGGAGAGCGTCAGCCCGGGTGGTAGTCGCAATGTACGAGGCGTCATGCCGTTTCTACTGGCCGCCACCTTCGAGCACTTCGGCGAAGATACCGGAGGGCTCCGACGACATACCTACCACCAGAGCAGCGATCGTCCCAAGGACTTCATGGCAGGCTCCCGTGAACAGCGTAGTTTGACGGGACGAGACGAATCCGCGGATCCCGAAGACTGATTCGGGCGCAGGCCGCCCTACACCTTGTACCGTCGCCAGGGCCAACGTTTTCCGGTCGATGCCGTGGCGAGCTGCGTCGCCGCCTGTTTCCTGGAGCGCCAGTTGGTGAACCATTGCTTGACGCGCTGGGTCATCGGCGGCTTGGCGTAGCCGAACTCCTGTTTGGTGATGGTCGGCTGCGGTGTCTGCAGCGCTTGCTGGTAGATCACCTTGCGACGCCTCAGACGCGGGGCGAAGCAGCCGGAGCCGCTGGCAAGAAGCGAGACGCAGGCCGCGCCCAGCAGCCACATGGTCGCATCGTTGGTGGGCATCGATGCCTGCGCAAATCCGGCGAACAACCCATAGCCGATGACGCCCAGGATCGGTAAGACCACCAACCGCGTAAGAAATCCGATCACCAACAGACCCCCCGCCCCCAGTTCGTCAGCACCGAGCATGGAGCCCCAATCGGCGCTGAACTGCACACCGTCCGGAGTGGCCGCGGTCACCAGCCGGGCGAGGGTTGAGGCCTCGCCCGGTCCCACGGCTGCGGCTTGCTGGTGAAAGAACCCGTCGATTCGACTCAGCCCATCGCCCATGAGCACGGCCGCAATGCCGACGCGTAGCACCAGAGGCCCCAGCGCGTGAAAACGATCTCGCCATGTTCGTTCGTTCATCTCGACCCCCTGGTCATTTCCGACCGATCTGAAGTTCGGACAATCTGAGGTTCGGACCGTGGAGTAGGCCGCCTAGGGCGCAGGCGGCGAGCAGCAGCTTCAGCCCACGCTGTCGAACCCTCGTCCGTCCGAACGAGCGCCGACCGACGCATCGCCCGATGCGTGTCCCGTCGGCAGCTTGTTGTCCATCATTGGGGGATTCGGTCTCGCGAACGGAATATTCCGGTCGGATACGTCGTTCAACAGGCGAGAAGGTCGGTAGGCGAGTAGGCCCGTCGCCCATGCCGTGAAATGCACAGTGCTGCGGCATCCACTACAATGCCCTCGCCCGAGGCGTTAGGTGACACACGCGCCTTCGCCGGGCAGGGTGCTCCACGGTGGCGAGTTCCAAACCAATCGATTAGAAGGAACTGATCACGAGAAACATGACACGCGCGTTGGCGGCCGATCCCGCGTCTCGCTACGCCTCGCCGGATGCGCTTGGGCGATCGGGAGTTCGGTAGAGGGGTGTCATTTGAAGCGTCGCGCGTTTAGAGATTGTTTCACAACCTGCACAGGTTGAAGACCTGCGCCACACCCACCGGTTGACGACCGGTGCCACACGGGGTTGTGAAACAGCTTCGTAGAGCATGTTGGCTGAGAACAGGACCACCGATGGATACGAGGAGCCAATCCAAATGACTTCACACTACGACGCCAAGAAGAACTGCCGCGTAGGTACTATGGACGACAAACAGTTCTACGCAGAAAGCGGTCAGAAGCATGGGGCCTACTTCCGCGACCTTCTCAAGGCGTGGGAGAAGGCTGGTGGGATGCTGCGATGGGGAGCCGGAGGTGTGGGACTGCGGGCCGTCGTGGACGGACAGGAGATCGGCATCTGTTTCTTGGCACCGGCATTCCGAGCAAAAAAAGATCGAATAGAGCTGACCTGCGTTCCTTGCGCAAACAACTGGGCGCAGGGCGATGCGATGAGCTGGTGGCGGCGCTGCGGAAGGCGGCCGGTGATCGCGTTGCGGGTACCTCTATGATCAGCATTATCCAGCCCGGTGATCTCTCGACCGCCGGCGAGAAGGCCCTCACCCGGGCGTTTACCGCGCTAACGTGAGCAGGAAAGGACGAGAAGGAGAACTGATCCGGGTATGGTATCACGTTGTCGGCTGGGGCCCTCGTGATTATGGCCATGAATCTCGCGACGGCGTTGGGCGTACACCGGCGTTGGATCGCCGAGCAAGACGGTGGCGGCTGACCTGGCGACCCGGACCGCAGCCGGTTCGATTGAACCACTTGTATGGGCCGGTCAGATTCCATAGGGTTGTTGTTTGTCTGATTCTCGTATCCCCTGCACCGGAGATGAGCCGTGGCCTCAATAGCCCCAGTAAAGACAGAAACCGTGGATGGTCTGCTCAAGGCACTGTTGGTGCTCTCGCGAACCGCAGATCGCGTATTGTGGGGCCGGGCAGTGGCAGCGGCGGTGGACGAACCGCTGTCAGCCTCCACGGTGAAGGTTCTCCGCCTGCTCGGTCATCGTGGCCCCAAGAACTTCAGCCGGATTGCCCGCTTTCTTGGCGTGAGCAAGGCGGCTGTCACACAGATCATCGACGGGATGGAGGGCGGTAAGCTCGTCCTGCGCCGGCCCGCCCAGGGCGATCGTCGGGAGACGAAGGTGCAGTTGACGGACCAGGGCAGAACCATGTTCCGCACGATTCACCAGCGCCAGCGACACCTGGTCCGTAGTGCGGTCCGGCATCTAAAACTTGGCGACATCGACAGGTGGATCGAGACGCTCCGGAGCGCCACGGTCGCCATGGCGAAGGCGGACAGGACGTTCGAGCACTTTTGCCTACAATGCGCAGCGCACACCAATGGAACCTGCGTGCTGGAAGGAGGTAGCGCGGACTGCACGTACCTGGCACATGTCGGTGCAACTTGAGCTGAACCGCGAAGGTGCCGGCAGGGCAGTAGACCGCGGCCAGCGTGGTCCTTCAGACCCAGATGGCCGACGGTAGCCGACGAATGATCCACTTGCGGTGCGTGACCACGCCGGACGAGGTCCAGAACATTTTTCTGCACCGGCCGGGCCTGACGTTTCCCCAGCGGCTGCGTCGGATCGACGAGGTCGCCCAAATGCCGTCACGATTCTTGTCCTAAAACGGCCCTGGCGCTATCACCAGGCCTGATCAGCCCGCACAACGGTTCACCTGGGGTGAACCATTGGCCTGTTGACACCCATGCATTGCAGCCGCCCGACCTATCACCGCTTGCGTCGGTAGGATAGTTACTATACCATCAGGACGATGTACTATCCGGTATGGTCGGGTTCCAGGGCGGCCAGGAAGTCGGGGTCTTGGGCAACTGAGGTACTCGAGGCCGTCGTCTCCCCCAACGACGCATGCCGGATGACGCCCCCGCGCACGGGCCGCGGGATGATCGGGCAATGGCTTTCGAAGCGAAAGGGGCCGCGTGGTCCGTGCATCGAAGATTTCACCCGCCGGTATCGAAAGGGAGTTATACGATGGTGCGTTTTTTGACGGTTTGTGCGGTGGGCGTCCTCGCGATCGCCTGGGTGGGATGTAACGGTACCATGCTCCCGCCTGACGGCGACGGAAACGGCAATGGCGGCGGCAATGGCAACGGTGACGGCACCGACGGCGACATAGCGATGGCCGTGGGCGTGTTCGGCGTGTTGGGTCAGCCCATCTCGGTGGCCACGGTCGATGAACTCGACACCTTCGAGCGCGGCAAGGCCGTCTCCCTCAGACGGTTCGACCTGGCGGACGGCCTGGGGCCTGCGTTCAACGTGACCTTCTGCGGCGCTTGTCACGAGAGGCCGACCGCGGGCGGCAGCGCGGGCCTGTACCGCAACTTCTTCCTCGCCGGGCGCACGACTGACGACGGGGTGTTTGTTCCCAGCGAGTCGGCGGGTGATGCCGGTGGCGTGCTCCGCACCTACGACTACGCTCCGGAAAACCCGGCCCGGCCCGCCGTTCCCTCCGACACGACCATATTCGCCCAGCGCAACCCGATTCCGTTCTTCGGGGTCGGTCTGCTGGCGGAACTCAGCGACGAGGAGATCCTCTCGCGCGCGGACGAGGACGACGAGGACGGAGACGGCATCAGCGGCCGACCGAACTACGACCAAGGATTCGTCGGCCGGTTCGGGCGAAAATCCCAAACGATTTCCATCGAAGGCTTCATTCGCGGCCCCTTGTTCAATCATCTTGGCATCACCACCGACCCACTGACCGACGCCCAGCGGGCGTTGCTCCCGGTGGACAGTTCGGCGGACAGTGCCGCCCTGCGGATCATGGGTCCACCGGAGAAGCTGTCGCCCGCACTGCAGGTGGCTGCCCCGTCTGAATCAACCACCGACGACGACGGCGTGGCCGATCCGGAGATGTCCGCCGAGGATCTCTTCGACCTGGTGAGCTACGCTATGCTGTTGGCGGCTCCGCTCCCCGAGGCGCTAACCACCCAGACCCGGCGTGGCAAAGCCCAATTCGAGGACATCGGCTGTGCCGCTTGTCACACGCCGATGCTGGTGGGACCACGGGGCGGTCTTCCAGTCTATTCCGATCTCCTGCTGCACGACATGGGCGAGGAGCTCGCCGACGGAATCGTGATGAATGATGCAAGCGGTTCCGAATTCAGGACTCAACCCCTGTGGGGGCTGGCCGCGGTAGGGCCTTACCTGCATGACGGTCGAGCGGAATCGATTGATGCAGCCATACGCGCCCACGGAGGAGAAGGACAAGCCTCGGCCGATG
>JADFPW010000304.1 GCA_022562105.1 Planctomycetota bacterium | reverse complement strand
ACCTCCCGCTCCAACGCGGGAAAATCCACTTTGGTATCCACCGACGCAAACGGCATACTCGACTCCTCGTCTTTCCATCGCCACCGGCGCCAGTCGCGCCCGGACCGCGTTCACGGTCTTGAGCGGCCACTATAGCGGTCGGGCATGGCCGGGTCACTGGCCGGCTCCCAGGGTGGCACGGTCTGGTACTCCAGGCCGTGGGAGGTTCGCAACTTGACGCTCCGGGCGGCGCAGACTACCACACTCGAATGTTATGGCTCAGTCGCTCCGGGGCACCGTTTTCATGGACGGGGGCCGTCGTCGTATCGATGTGCATCCTGCTGCCGGCGTGCCGGTCCAACGTGACCCGCTTCGAGGTGATCGACTATTCGCCGAGCGCGGATCCAGTTCACTATTTCCAGGAGTTCGACGAGTGCTACTACCGCGTCGATGGTGAGGGCAACATCGACATCGTCGCCCGCCGCCGTGGCGGTCCCACGAATCGTCTAGACGAGGGCCCGGTCCAGGTGGTCCACATTCGAACGATTTACCAGTCAGTGCCCGGGCAGACTCCCGTCGAACGGACCATGACCAACGCCACGGTCAGCTACATCATCATGGACCATGGTGCCGGTGTGAGTTTCGACGGAGCGGGTTTTCTACTCTGCACCATCCACCGCAACGGCCGGGAGCTGACTGCCACGCTCGAAGAATCGACCCTGCGGCCTATGCGACGTCTCGGCGCCGGTGCCCCGCAGGTCTTCGAACGCCCGCGGGTCACCGGACGAATCTACGCCCAGCTCGACCCCCGGCGCACCCTTCGCATCCTCAACGAGACCCGCCACCTCCTGAGGCCGATGGCCGACGCGACTGCACATCGCCGGTATGGAGCCGGCTCATACGGGGAAATCGAATGAACATCATCCGCCGTCCAAACGTCTATCTCGTCGGTCGTCAGACCACCAACGACGCGGACATCGAACGCTTCCTGGCTGACCACGGGGTAAGCCACTGGCAAACCGATACTTCTGTGGCTGGTGAAAAGCTGGCTGAAATCGCCGGGCGCCTCTGCTACATGAGCTTCGCCAAGCCTCGTCCGGGCGGCAACCAAGCCTACATCGATCGGATCCTCAGCGTCAAACACGGCAGCGTGCTCGAGCACGCGGTCTGGAACTTCATCATCACCGGCGTCTCGCGGACCTTCACCCACGAACTGGTCCGTCACCGGGCCGGCTTCGGGTATTCCCAGCTATCCCAGCGCTACGTGGACGAATCGACCGCGGATTTCGTCGAGCCGGACTGCATTGCCGAAGATGGAGAGCTGCACGAGATCTGGCGATCGTCCGTCGAGCAAAGTCAGCAGGCCTACTGCAAACTGGTCACCGGCCTGGAGCGTCATTTTGCCGACGTGGATGACAAGACGTCGCGTCGCAAGCTGGCCCGGCAGGCGGCTCGATCCGTGCTGCCCAATGCAACCGAGACCAAGATCTTCGTCACCGCCAACGCCCGGGCCTTGCGCCATTTCACCGAACTGCGCTGCAGCGAGCATGCCGAAACGGAGATTCGCATCGTAGCCGCCATGATGCTGGAGATACTTCAACGCGAAGCCCCCGCCCTGTTCGGCGACTACGAGTTCTTCGACCTCCCCGACGGCACCCGGGCCGCTCGCACCGAGCATCTCAAGGTCTGATCGAAGCCAGCGACCGCCGAAGATAGTGGGTTAGGCACGGGATTGCCATCGCTTGGGATCACGACGCGCATGAAACACTGCCAGGAGCACGATCATCTCTTCTTCCATGAGATAGAACAGTCCATAGGGAAAACGACGAATCAACATGCGGCGCAATTCCTTGTGAACCAACGGATACAATTCCGGCGTACGACGAATCTTCTCCAGCGCCTCCTCGACGCAGAGCAGAAAGTCAGAACCCAGTCCTTCGCGTTGCTGTTCGTACCAGCGGTAAGCCTCGTCCAAGTCTGCTCGAGCTTCAGGACGGATCAGGAGGGAGCGGCCCATTACTTGGGCCGAATATCGGTTTTTACGCTCTCCCAGGAGGCCCCTTGCCCGGGGGACGTATGATGCGCATCAAGACGGCGATCCAATTCCGCCTGTTGAGCGCTAGTGACGGGTAACGCTGCTTGCTCGGCCACGATACTGTCCCAAATCTCCTCTACGATGAGGATGCGCTCCGCAAGACTCAACTGTTGGATAATGAGCGGTTCCGATAACTGTCCCATGGTCTTATCCTATTCAAACCGTGAACCCCGACATCGGTCATCCTTGTAGCCTACACTTCACGATCATATCGTTCAAGGCGCCGGATGCCATGCCCACGCTTGCCGCGGGCAGGTTCCTTCGGATTCGCCAAGAGAAGCTTGGCCACGCAAGCGTGGACCATGCCGCCCGCGAATCCAATTCACGTACCGGTGGTGGCGGGCTCGATCACTACGGACACAGACCGAAACGAGCCAGGACGAAACCGACGTCCAGCGGATCGACGGACCGGTCACCGTTCTGGTCGGCGGCGTCGCATGTGGGATCGCCGGTGCCGACCGGGCAGCCGAAGCGGGCCAAGACAAAACCGGAATCCAACGGATCGACGGCCCCGTCGCAGTTGGCGTCGCCCTCACAGAACTCCTCGCATTCGTCCGGCAGGCCGTTGACGTTGCAGTCCGCGCTCTGCCCACAACCCGGCAGATCACACGCCCCCGCCGCCGGGCCGCAGTCGATGTCGCACGCATCCAGAATCAAGTTGCCATTGCAGTCGAACAGACCCGGGATCTGATGCAGCAAGACCGAGACGATGTTGTCGGTGTAGTAGCTGTTGTCCGCCACGGCCAGGTCTGGCGCCTGGTCGCCGTCGAGGTCGCCGATAGCTACGGAGTAAGGCCCGAAGCCGGCGGCGTAGCCCGTCGCGGCGGCAAACGTCCCGTCGCCGACACCCAGCAGCACGGAGACGTTGTCGCTGTACGAGTTCGCCAGGGCCAGGTCGGGCACCTTGTCCCCGTTCAGGTCGCCGATCGCGACGGAGTAAATCGTGTCGCCACCGGCGTATTGCGCCCCGGGGAACAGCGGACCGTCTCCCACCGCCGCGCTCGTCCAAATCAGCCCAAGTGCCAGTGAAATGTCTGTACGAAACCGCGAACCGTTCGTGATCATCTTCATTCGTCCTCTTACGTATGCGCCCAACTATGGAACCGTTCAGCCAAAAACATCCGCTTGGTGGCATGCCTGTCCCCCACGCGAAAATGCTCGCGGGATGCCATTTGCTCCGTCTAAAGCGGATTGGCCCGTGTCTCCTTCGTCCGTGCGTCTTCCGGCCAACCCCTCGGGCCTGCATGTGCACATACGCACGCAGACAAGCAAGCCTCGGTCCCGCGGGCCCGCGCGCGCCCATGCCACCCTTCTCGGGGATCACACGGCATCACTGGATCTGTTGGCCATGGTGGCGCCGCGCCGAAAACCCAGGTCTATTGTACACCTTTGGATTCAGATCTATAACGTGAGTTATCGGCTGTCCGTTGGATTGAGCGAGGAGCAAGACATTCAACAGGCCCAGAGTCCGAGGGATTGCCAAATCGGCGGTGACGGCCGCACGTGGGGCAAACGGGGTCCAAAGCAAAGTAACACCTTTGTTCCTTCGGGCGGTGGGGTCGGCACGGACACTGTCCCGGCGATCCGAACGGCTGCCCGTCTTTATGTATCTTCACGGGTCTGCGAAGCTGACTCGTGTGCCTCGCCGGCGCTGCGCCTGTAGCCACGGGTCGGATTCGCTGATCAATGGCGCTTCCAGGATCGAGCATGGGCAAATCTCCACGGCCTGGAGTACCAGACCGTGCCACCCCGGCCGCCCATGTAGGCGCAACGTGCATCGGCTCGGGCATCAACCTTGACCGTCCGTTGAACGGCGATATGCTGCCCTTGCAATCGATACTGCACTACGAAGGGCAAAACCATGCATGAAGTTCTCTCCAAGCTGGGTATCGAGGCCACGAATCCAGGCGCTTTCTGTGGCGAGTGGCTGGGCGGAGGCGAGCGGCTTGAGTCCGTGTCGCCCATCGACGGCCAACCGATCGGGTCCGTGATTCAGGCCACCCGTGACGACTACGACCGGGTGATGGCCCGGGCGGCGGAGGCTTTCGAATCGTGGCGAGCGACGCCGGCTCCGGTTCGTGGGGAGACGGTCCGTCAATTGGGTAACGAACTTCGCAAGTTCAAGGACGAGTTGGGCACGCTGGTGACTCTGGAGATGGGCAAGATCGTGGCCGAGGGCAAGGGCGAAGTTCAGGAGATGATCGACATCTGCGATTTCTCGGTCGGCTTGTCGCGTCAGCTCTACGGATTGACCATGCACTCCGAGCGCCCGCTGCATCGTATGTACGAGCAGTGGCATCCGTTGGGCATCGTGGGCGTGATCTCCGCGTTCAACTTCCCGGTCGCCGTCTGGAGCTGGAACTGCGCCCTGGCGGCAGTTTGCGGGGATGTGACCCTGTGGAAGCCGTCGTCGCAGACGCCGCTGACCGCTGTCGCGTGCACCAAGATCGCCGAGCGCGTTTGTCGCCAGACCGGTGTCGATCCCGCCATCTTCAGCTTGATCATCGGCAGCGGCTCGACGGTGGGCGAATGGATGACGTCCGACAAGCGCGTCCCACTGGTGTCAGCCACGGGTAGTTGCTCGATGGGTCACCGACTGGCCGCCACCGTCGCCCAGCGTTTGGGGCGCACGATCCTGGAACTCGGCGGCAACAACGCCATCATCGTGACGCCGGAGGCTGACCTCAACATTTCGATCCGGGCGATTCTATTCGGGGCCGTGGGAACCGCGGGTCAGCGCTGCACGTCCACTCGCCGGATCATCGTTCAGGAGTCCATCCGCAAGGATCTGACCGATCGACTGGTGGCAGCCTATCAGCAGGTGAAAATCGGAAACCCGCTTGATGAAAGCACCTTGATGGGCCCGTTGATCGACACGACGACGTTGGACACCATGATGGCTGCCCTCAAGCGCATCAAGGACGAGGGCGGCGAGATCCTCTACGGAGGCCAGAAGCTGGAAGGCGAGCAGTACCCCGGCGGTTGCTACGTCACCCCGTGCATCGCCGCCGCCCGCAACGAGTTCGACATCGTCCAGGAAGAGACCTTCGCCCCCATCCTGTACATCATCAGCTACGACACGCTGGACGAAGCCATCGCGTTACACAACGGCGTGCCCCAGGGTCTCAGCTCAGCCATCTTCACCCGCAACGTATTGGAGGCTGAGCGTTTCTTGTCGGCCGTGGGCAGCGACTGCGGCATTGCCAACGTCAACATCGGCACCAGCGGCGCCGAGATCGGCGGAGCGTTCGGCGGCGAGAAGGAAACCGGCGGCGGCCGCGAATCCGGCTCCGACGCCTGGAAGGCCTACATGCGACGCGAGACCAACACGATAAACTGGTCCACCGAGCTCCCCCTGGCCCAGGGGATCAAGTTCGGCAATCGAGGATCTGAAGCTGCGCAGT
>JADFPW010000016.1 GCA_022562105.1 Planctomycetota bacterium | reverse complement strand
TATCGACTGGTCGCTGATGACTTTGATGGCAACCCAGACCAACTCGATGTATTACTGGGCGAATGGGACGAATGGGCGGATTTGCTGGAGGATCAGAACCAGCTACCGCCCGAAGCGTGGGATCTACTGGCCCTGGAAGGTATCGGGCAGGGACAGTTCGGTTCGTATCGATTTGTGACCGCGTACATGAACAACGAGATGTACGGAGAAGGCCCCGAAGGCGAGAAGATCGAAGGCTGGTTTCAGGGGCAAATGGTCGAGGTCAAACTCATCAACCTGGACAACCATACGCACTACTTCCGCAACGTCGATTTTGGACCGAAGCTTCACGACGACATCTCCAGCGGCGGGTTTTCATCGGGCTCCCACAGCTTCGAAATCATGAACTTCAAGCCGACCTACGGCGCCCCCAAGGTCGCCGAGATGCAGTGGCGAGCCGGCTGGGGATTTCGGCCTCACTGGAATGTCCCTCAACAGCAGGACGTATTCGCACGTCCCTCAGACAGTGCCCTCTTGTCCACCTTCTTCGATGGAGCCGGGGATCCGCTTCTCGGATACCAATACTCCGCGGAGGCTCGGGGCGGCGATTTCCGATTCAACCCGCCGACGTTCATTATCGGGAGCGTCGAAGAACCCAGCGAGTTTCCACTACGAGAAGCCGACGGCTCGGACGGGCTGGTGATCGGACAACTCACCGAAGGGTACGGCGTGGCCAAGATGTGCACGGAGGATGAATTCCCCCTTGGTCAATTCTGTGCTGAGGACATAGGTCCTTTCAACCCGCACGGCATCCTGAACGTGGATACGGACGACGACGGTGAGCCCGACGTGCTCTGGTTCCCGCCGTTCATCCGAAATCCAAACGCCGCGGGCGGGGACATCATTCCCCCGACGCCCGCGTGGAAACCGTTTCTGTGGATCAACCCCGACAACGGCACGTTGCTCATCGACCCCGACGATCCGCAGCAGGGCTACTGGGCGGACCTGACCTACGCTCACGGTCGACCGATCGCCGCCGGTGAGTCGCTAAACGCCCGAGTCGAAGCACCGCGGGCGTCGGCCCAGGTGTTCTACCAGTTCGACGACTTGTTCCACGACAATGCGATCTTTTCACCGCACCCGACATTCGCCCCGGAGGAGGCCCCGTCGTGCGACGGTGATGCCAACGGCGATGGGTCGGTGGATCCGCTCGATGCCGGCTTCGTCCTGGCCCGGTTCGGTTGTTCCGTGGGTACCGGAGATCCGAATTGCGATACAGCAGACCAAAACGGTGACGGCAGCGTGGACCCATTGGACAGCGGGTTTGTGTTGTCACGGTTTGGCACGTGCGAGTAACCGGCAAGTCCGGAGATCGGTGGAGACGGTGCGTGTGGGAACAGTCTGCGTGGTCACCGTCCCAGTGGCGAGGGCCCGTGGAGCAACACTCTGTGTGGAACCATTCACCGAGACACGGGTTGGCCACCGGCGGGATCCTAAGACACCGTCTGGCCACCAGTCCCACGCCTATCCGGCCTGCGGGAGCTATTCGAATGACCCCCACAGGACAAAGCGGCGGATCAGCGTCTTGATCCGATCCGCCGCTCCTCGGGCTCCGCCCCGACGGCTTCCAGGCCTCCATGCTATCCCGACCGCGTACTCCACATGCGGTGCGCGTCACGTCGCCGCCGGGGTGTCGGCGGCGATCACCTCGGCATCGGGCTCGTCCGGCTGCTCCAGGGCTTGCGAAGCTGCCGGCTCCTCGTGCTTGAAAAGCTGAATCTTCTCCCACGGGCCGTACATCCACCGCCATCCCAATAGAAGGGCCGTGACGATGATCAGGCCGGCTGCGGCGATCCACGGACCCAACGGACCCCACTGCGGAAACAGGTAGATAATCGTCCACCCACCACCGATGACCATCACCCAATGCGAGATGATGAACATCCCCGCAGGCCAAGCCGTGTCGCCGGCGCCTCGCAACGCGCTCACGTAGGTCATCCCCGCCCCGTCGAACACCTGGAACACGGCCGCACATACCAACAGCGCCCCGGCCGCGGCGATCACCTCCGCCCGATTGGCGACGTCCGGAGATAGGAACTGGGCGACCAGCCAATCGCGGCCCACGAAGTAGATCACGGCTACGGCGAACATGTACAGCGTGGTGATGGCCACCCCAATATTCACGAACCTCCTCGCCAGAGCCGGGTTGCCTTGGCCGATAGCTCTACCGACCATGGCAGAGACCGCATGGCCCACGCCCAAGGCGGGCATGAACGCCAACCCCATGAACTGCCACGCGATGTTGCTCGCCGCCAGGGCGGTCGTGCCGAACTTGGTTCCGATCAGCCAACCGACGAACAGGCTCCACACCAATACGTCGCTGAGCCATTGAAATCCCTGGGGGGCGCCCACACGAAGCAGCCCCACGATTCGCTGCCGACTCCAACGCCAGGTGTGGCGACAGGCGAATTTCTCGTGGTAGCGCGGCAAGCACATGGTTACCGCCAATCGGATCACGCGGTACGCCGTCGCTGCCACCGTACCCCACGCCGCACCGGCGATGCCCATCTCCGGGAACCCGAACTTGCCGAAGATCAGGCAGTAGTTCAGCACCACGTTGATTACGTTGGCCTCCAGCGCGGAGAACATGGTCACCCGCGGCTTGTGAATGCCGTTGAAGAAGCTGGCCAGCGCCACCGCGCCCACCGTCGGACCCACGCTCAGGAGAATGATTCGAGCATAGATCAACTCCTGATGAGCCACGCCGGGAGCGTGACCGTACAGGGCGAACACCGGCCGAAGCGCCGGGGCCAGCGCCAGACCGCCCAGGGCGAACACCAGCGCCAGCCAGACCCCTTGCCAAGCATATGCGCTGCACTCACGGAAGTTCTCGCGGCCCAGCGATTGTGAGGCGAAGGTGCTGACCGCCATGACGCACCCCATGCCCAGGGCGATGTAGATGAACACGGTCATCCCCGCGGGCACGATGGCTGCCATGCTCTCCTCGCCCAGCTTGGTTACCATGTAGAAGTCCACGAAGCTCATCAGGGCCCGCGACGCCGTGGTCACGACGATCGGGATCGACATGGCCACCACCGCCCGCAGCTCGTTGGAGCGCTGCGAACTCAGCTTCGGTTCGATGGACTCGTTCATAACAGGTGCTCAAATGCAAAAAAACCCGGAAATCCTGGATTCCCGGGGTTCACACACACTCGAGTTAGCGGCTAGATGACCCTCAGGAATGCTCCTCCTGGCGCAGCGTGACGCCCGTATCCGATACGTCTTGTACCGAAAGCCGGACACCCAGTGTCGCTGGCAGCAAGGTCATCTATTTAACCTCCATTCAAACGTTCCCCGCGTGAAGCTTCGTATGGGGTCGGCAACTCTACGAAAAACCTCGAGGCCCGTCAAGTCAAAAAGTGTCGGACGGTTCAGCGGGAAAGCGATTGCAGCATGGTGCGGACCAGCTCGACCAACGCCTTGCGGTCGATCGGCTTGGTCAGGTAGTCGTCCGTGCCGCACTCCGTCGCCCGCTCGATGTCGCCCGTCTCGCTCAGGGCGGTCACCATCACCACCTGAATGTGTCGCGTCTCCGGATTCGCCTTGATCTGCTTGCAGACCTCGAAACCTGACATCTTGGGCATCATGATGTCCAGCAGCACCAGATCGGGGCGCTCCTGGGCGACCTTCTGCATCGCTTCGAGCCCGTCGGTGGCGGAAACGGTGGTGACTTCCGGGATATCCTCGAGATAGGCCTGGAGAAGCTCCAGGTTCTGCTGGTTGTCGTCCACCACGAGAACCTTGGCAGAAGTCGGCTGCTCGCCAGATTCTGAGTGCATGGATCCTAACTCCCAGGCCGCAGGGGTCGCCGGGAGACTAGCCGCCGGGGACCGCGCCGAACAGCCGCTTGACCCGACCCACCAGGACGAACGAACCGGTTACGCAAATGAGGTCTTCGCTATCCACGGCGCTTTGAGCAATGTGCAAAGCCTCTTCCACGTCCTCGGCCACCTGAGCCATCTTGCCACACAGCTCGCCGAAACGTGCCGCCAAGTCGGCTGGGGCTATGGACCGCGGAGATCCCGTCGAGGTGAAGATGACCTTGTCCGCCCCCAACTGAATATGCCGCAGCATGCCCGCCACGTCCTTGTCACGATGACACCCGAAGATGACCACCATCGAGTCATAAGGGACGTTCTGACCAATGGCACGCATCAACGCCTCCACGCTGGCCGCGTTGTGAGCCCCATCAACCAGAATGCGCGGATCCTCGTGAACCACCTCCATGCGCCCAGCCAGCGACACGCCAGCCAACCCGTCGGTGGCCAATTGGTCGTCGATGGCCACCCCTCGGCTCTTGAGCGCATCCATCATGCCCAGGGCCAGGGCGCAGTTGATCGCTTGATGGTCCCCCAACAGCGGCACGTGAATATGCTCAAACCGACTGGTTTGGGTCGTAAGACTGAGACGGGTATGTGGGCCGATACCCTGCGACGACTCGAACCGAAAGCTGAACAGCATGCCGTCTTCACCCGCAAAGCGGATCGGGGCCGAGCGGGCTTCCGCCACACGGCGAAGGACACCTTTCACCTCGGGGCGCTGCGGCGCACTGATGACCGGAACCCCTTCCTTGATGATCCCCGCCTTCTCTTCGGCAATCCCGGTCAGGCTGGAGCCCAGTTGGGCAACATGGTCGATGCTGATACTGGTGATCCCACATACCTCGGGTTGCACCACGTTGGTGGAGTCCAATCGCCCCCCAAGCCCGGTCTCGATTACGGCAAAGTCAACTTCGGCGTCGGCGAAATGCTGAAAACCCAAAGCGGTGATGACCTCAAAATAGGTCGGTCGGGTGATGCGGGCTCGCTGACAGGCCTGAATCACCCCGTTCAACCCGCGGGTAAACTGCTGCTCCGTTATCATCTCGCCACCCACGCAGATTCGCTCTCGCACCGACAGCAGGTGGGGCGAGGTGAACAGACCGACCCGATACCCGCACTTTGCGAGCATGGCCGTCAACATGGTGGCGGTACTTCCCTTGCCCTTGGTTCCCGCCAAGTGACAGACCCGGTAGCGGCGCTCCGGGTGCCCGAGCACACCAAGCAGGCGACCCATTCGGGCCACACTGAAATTCTTGGAGTTGTACTCAACTCTCGGAAGCTGTTCGAGGTTAGCCAGCTTGCCGAGGTACACCATCGCAGACCGGAAGGTCCGAATATGCGGGGCTCCCGGCGCAGGGGCGACTGCCTTGCCGTTCCGAGGCGGTTTCTTTGGTTTTGCGGCGATCAACCGAGCCATATTATTATCGATCCTACCACATTGCCCCCTAGGGGTCAATAGTGCAAAATTTCACAAACTACGGAACCGCCCATCGGGTCGGTGGTTAAACCGCTCCTCAGGATCGCTGCACGCCATAACCCATTGGCCCACAAGGGGTTACAATCAAAGTGGTGTGCACTCCGGGTTGCTGCCGGCTGGCTCCCAGTATGTTATACGGCCATTGGCAGGAAAAAGTTCCGCACCGCGTCCACCCGTATATTGGACGAAGCAGCCTCCCTTGTCAAGATGTTGTGGAAAAATGGCCGAGCGGCCGGCCTCGGCCGGATTGGATCCCGAAAGATCGGGGTCCGCGATTGCGAGGGGTAACGAATGAGACAGTTCTGCTTGCCACGGGAGATCGGCGGAGCTCGCGTGCGGATCGAAGCTGGGGGTCTGCACCACATCGGAACGGAACTCGCTAGGGAAGGATTCTCGGGCCGAGCCTTCCTGGTCGCCGACGAGAACACCCACCGCCGATTCGGATCCGCGGTCGCCCAATCCTGTGCCGACGCCGGAATCTCGCTGCTGACCGCAGTGGTGCCGCCCGGGGAAGGCAGCAAGTCGCTGGCCACTAGCTCGATCCTCTACGACCAACTGGCCCAGGCCAACTGGCATCGCGACGAGCCGATCGTAGCCCTGGGCGGTGGTGTGGTGACTGATCTGGCTGGGTTCGTAGCAGCCACCTGGCTGCGCGGTACGCCGCTGGTGAGTTGCCCCACCTCGCTTCAAGCCGCCATCGATGCGGCCATCGGGGGAAAGTGCGGCCTCAACCATCCGGCCGGCAAGAACCTGATCGGAGCTTTCCACCACCCCACGCTGGTGTTAATCGACCCTACGTGTTTCGAGAGCCTACCGGAACGGGCGTTGCGTGCCGGGCTGGCGGAGTCGATCAAACACGCCCTGATCGCCGACGAATCATTCCTGACCTGGCAGGAACAGCGTTGCGACGAGATCCTCGGGCTTGACGGTCCGACCATCGAGGAGCTACTGGAGCGAAATATCCACATCAAGATTGGGTTTGTGCAAGGGGACACACGGGACACCATCGGATCCCGGATCAAACTGAACTTCGGCCATACCGTCGGACACGCCATCGAGACCCACCTTGGGTTCGAGCTGCTCCACGGGGAGTGCGTCGCCCTGGGCATGGTGGCGGCGGCCTGGATGTCCACCCGCCTCGGGATGCTGTCCGATGCGTCCCATCACCGGCTGTTGAGCGTCTTGCGGCGATTCGAGCTGCCCACGAAGGCCCCGGGTCCATTGGAGGTGGACGCCATCTTGGCCCTGATGGAGTACGACAAGAAGGTTCAGGCCGGCAGGCGTCGATTCGTCCTGCTCGAGGAAATCGGCCGAGCCGTCGTGCATGACAATGTACCCGACGATCTGGTACGCGACTCGGTGAGCCGCCTGAGCCGAGAGCCGGCCCCGGGCCGGTAATTGGGGCCGCCTGCCAACCCTGTTCATCCCCTAGCTAGTCATCGGTGTCCGGCCCCAGGCGCGTGGCGGTGCCCATGCGCCGGGGAGCAAAACTTGAACCCTGGTTGCAAGTCCCTAGAATTGCAGGATTGCCAAGGCTCGGCCGGCGTCGGCGGCGAAGTGTCGCCAGGGCGACGCCCGGTACGGATTCGACCGCATGAGGACTCATTCCCCTCGCGCCCGGGACAAGAGGTGTAACGAAGAGACTGTGGGAAACTTGCAACCATCCGCAACGGAACACGGGCCGAAGGGGACCGATTCGTCCAACGGTCAGCCCAAGATCGACAAGTATTTCAAGGCCATGATGGATATGGGGGCCTCGGACTTGCACCTCAAGGCCAACAGCCCGGCGCGGTTTCGCATGAACGGTTCGATCCGCAAGACGGAGAACCAACCGCTGAGCAACGAGAAGGTGGAGTCCCTGATCTTCGAGATCATGAACGACTACCAGCGGAAGCGGTACGCAGAAAAGGGATCGATGGACTTCGCCCATCAGTTGGGCGACTTGGATCGGTTCCGGATAAACGTGTTTCGCCAGCGAGGCCTGACCTCGGTGGCCGCCCGGCGGGTGCCCATCGACATCCTGGGCTACGACGAACTCCACCTGCCTCCGATCCTGCGCACCCTGGCTGACTTGCAGCAGGGTTTGATCCTGGTCGCCGGTATCACCGGTAGCGGCAAGAGCACGACCATTGCAGCCATGCTGGAGCAGATCAACTGCACCCGGGCCTGCCACGTGGTGACCATCGAGGATCCGATTGAGTTTCTCTACGTGGACAAGAAGGCCTTCGTGAATCAGCGAGAGGTCGGCCTGGACGTGGACGACTTCGCGGATGCGCTCAAGTATCTGATGCGCGAGGATCCCGACGTGGTGTTGATCGGTGAGATGCGTGACCACGAGACGTTCGCCGCCGCGTTGCACGCCGCTGAATCGGGCCACCTGGTCTTTGGCACGGTGCACTCGTCGACCACCGCAAGCACGATCACCCGCGTCCTGGAGTTATTCCCCGAGGAGGCCCGCGGATTGATTCGCAGTTCGCTGGTCTTCAACCTGCAAGCCATCGTTTGCCAGAAGCTCTTGCCCGGCCTCGATCCAAAGGCGCCCCGAGTCCCGGCGGTGGAGATCATGCTGTGCAACTCGACGGTCCGTAAGCTGATCGCCGAGGGGCGGGAGAACGAGATTCAGGATGTGATTCGCGGATCCCGGGAAGAGGGGATGATCGATTTCACCGAGGCGCTGAAGCAACTGGTGGACAAGGAGTTTATCTCCACGCAGACGGCGTATGCCGTGGCCCCGAACCCGGACGAGTTGAAGATGAGGCTCAAGGGGATTCAGGTTTCCAGTGGAGGGATCATCGGCTAACGGCGGTCGCGCCGCCCTGGCGGCGGTTCGCCCAGCCAAGGTTGTCGCTCATGAACGGCCACGGAACACTCGAATTGCTTGCAGTCGCCCCCCCGTATGGCGGGTATTTTGCGCTGCACAAGGTGGTCATTGTGGGGATCGGCTTCCTGCTCTGGTGCTTGGTCTGCCAGTGGGTGGATCGCGACACCGACGTGGTCAAGACCAAGCGTGAGCAGTGGAACGGCATCGTTCTCAGCGGTGGCATCACCGGTCTGCTGGTACTGCTGGCGGGCCCCTGGGCGGGGGCGACGTTCTACTTGGGGCTCGCGTTCTGGCTTCTGCTCAGCAGCGGGACCATTCTGGCCTACGTCATTCATCGCAACGGTCGGGTGACCCAGAGTTCGCGCGTCCTGACGGTGGATTATTTCCGGCGGCTCGCGTCAGGCAACAAACAGAAGAAGAAGCGTACCAGCGACGATGACCGGGTGCGCATTGCCGACGCCGACGGTGCCCACATCGATCCGCCGGAGGATCCCGAGGAGTACCAACAGTACGTCGCCACCCAGGACTTCCTCTACGAGATGCTCTGGCGGCGGGCGTCGGACACCGACATGCTGGTGGGCAAGCAACGCGTCCGAATCATGTACCGCATCGACGGCGTAGCCACCGAAGCGGGCAACGGGGTGGGGGTCGAGGACGCGGATCGTGTGCTGAGCTACCTGAAAGTCGTCAGCGGGCAGAACCCCAACGAACGCCGTCGTCCGCAGTCGGGAAAACTCCAGGTCGCATTGCTGGGCGAAGGAAAGCCCCTGGACGACCTCGAGGTTCATACCTCAGGCTCGACCGAGGGCGAACGACTGCGCCTGCGTCTGCGCGAGGCCGCCGCCCTCAAGCGAATCGACCAACTGGGGTTCGCCAAGCCTCGCCTCGATAAAATCAAGGAAATGCTGGGCACAACCGACGGGCTCATCCTGTTCAGCGGCGGCCGGCAGACCGGAGTCACGACCACCCAGTACGCCGTGCTCAAGAACCACGACGCCTTCATGCGCAACATCTACACCCTGGAGGCCCGGCCGCTGCTGGAAGTCGAGAACGTGACCCAAAACAAGCACGAGTCGCGCAACACCGACGTCAGCTATGCACGGCAACTTCAGACCGTCTTGCGCCGCGCGCCGGACGTGGTCATGATCGGCGAGTGCCCGGATCGCGAGACCGCGGAGATCGCCGTCCGAGCGGCGGGCAACGGCAAGAAGATCTACCTGGCCCTGCAGGGCAAAGACTGCTTCGACGCCCTCGAACGATTCCGCAAGCTTCTCAACGACTCGGCGGCGTTGTCGCGAGTCCTTCTGGGGGTGACCAGTCAGCGATTGGTGCGTGAGCTGTGCACGGCCTGCCGGCAGGCGTACCGGCCCGATCCGACCATCCTCAAGAAGGCCAACCTCCCGGTGGACAAGATCGAGCATTTCCACCGACCGCCGACGGAACCCATCCTGGACAAGAAAGGCAACGAGATCATCTGCCCAAAATGCCAGGGAACGGGATACGCAGGCCGGAGCGGCGTGTTCGAGCTTCTAGCGGTCGACGACGAAGTAGCCAAACTGCTGGCCGCGTCCGCGGAGATGCGCCAGGTCAAGGCTCAATGCCGCAAGAACAAGATGTACTACCTCCAGGAGGAAGGCCTCCTCAAGGTGATCGGCGGCACGACCAGCATGAACGAAATCATCCGAGCGCTTAAGAACTAGAGGACCAAGAGACTAGAAGCTATCCCAAAACCCATTCCGAGCCGCGACCGTGAGGGAGCGGATGCCGAAAAACCGCTTGCTTACGCGCGCGGCTCGGTTCGGATCGCCTCCTCGATGCCGTTTTGGGATAGGCTCTAAGGGACTAAGGGACTGAACTCGGTAGTCCCCGGATGTACCCGGCCAGTAAGGGAGCCTTGATATGTGGGTTTCGCTCGCCTTGTTCGCTCTTTTCGCCATGATCGCCTATCTGCACGCGATTCAGGGGCTGTTCAGCGCGTTGATCGGGTGCGTGTTGTCGATTCTGAGTCTGTGCGTCGCGTTCTCCCAATTCGAGTACGTGGCCCACAACTGGCTGGCGAGCTGGCGACCCGACTTCGCTATGCCGATCGCCTTCATAGGACTCTTTTGCGCGACCCTGTTGGGCACCCGGGTCCTGGCCGACAATCTGATTCGCCGAGCGTGCTTGCTGCCCATGATCGTGGATCGCGTCGGCGGGGGAGTGTTCGGGGTGTTGGTGGGCATGATTATCACCGGCATGTTGGCCATCGCTCTTCAGATGATCCCGCTGGGCGGCTCCATGTTGGGATACTCTCGTTTCAAGCCGCCGCCCCCACCACGCGGAAGCGGGGCCGACGACGTCGATGTGGCGGAGGACGACAGATTGCCGGACGACGAGCACGACATCTTCCTGAATCCAGACCGTTTCGTCGTTCGATTGGCCTCCATGATGGGTAGTGGGGTATTCAGCGGGCAACGCGATTGGTACGACACCCATCCAGACTTCATCCAGGAGATCGGCTGGTCCCAGGCCACCATCCGTCGCATCGGCCATCTCGCCCCGCCGGGGTCCGTTTCTCTGGTGTCAGTGGGGTCCGCCGACATTTTATACGAAAAGGCCACCCGGACGGGGAGGAGAGTACGAGTGTTTGCCCCAACCTACGAGCCGGTCTCGGTGCCCGCCGAAAAGAAGTGGTACACAGTAAGGGTAAAACTTGGCAACCAGGCCACTGACAGCGACGGAACCCACCGATTCATGCTCCGCCAAGCCCGCCTGCTGGGCAAGGATCGCCCGGATGCGCCCGCCCTGACTCAGTACTACGCCATGGGCCTGGCCGACAACAACGAGGAGTTCCCCGACCGCCTGGTGGTGGGGGACATCGACAAGATCTACGGCCCGGACCCGCAGAAGGAGGTCACACTCGTCTACGAGGTGCCCGACAGCTTCGTGCCCTACTTCCTGGACTACAAAAGTGGCGCCCGTGTGGATCTCACCTCGCAACCCGATCCCGACAGCGAGAATGCTGATACGTTGGCCAGCGCTTTTGACTTCGATCCGCCACCCAGCTTTGAGCCACCATCAACACCCGAGCCAGAACCCGAGAAACGGCAGTCCAAAGCTCGGGTTCGTGGTGCCGAAGCCCGAGGAGCCGGAACTCGATGGGGCAGCGCCCTGCCGGTCTCGTTGACCGACTACAGCATCCGCGACCCGGAGTTCGATCGCGGGCGCAACATGATCCGTCAGGGCGAACTCCTCGCCGATCTCGACAAGCAAGACGGCAGCTCGAGCCGCAACACGCTCGTCGAGCGCCTGTGGGTCCCAGACGACAAGCGATTGCTCCAGTTCAGCGCCAGCAACCTGCGAGGGGGAAGCGCGTTGGGTAGGGCCAAGCTATTCGCCGTCAAGGTGCTCGAGAACTACGAGATTCACGGGGCCAACGGCCAGACCTACACCATGGTGGGCAAGTACGCCATCGCCGAGGTCGGCGGCCAGCATCTGTTCGAGCTGCAGTACTTTCCCGTGTACGCCGCAGCAGGCGCTCGCACGCATCGACAGTTCCAAAGGATCCGCGATCGCCACCTATCCGGGGACAACTACACGTTGGTGTTTCTCTACCTGATTGATCCCGGCGTCCAGGTGGTCAAGTTCAGCACCGGCGGCAGCTCCTCGTACGCCCAGGATCTGACGCAGATGAACCTCGTCGCCCCGGACTAGAACCGACCCGGTAGACAACCAACGGATGTCAGCTACAATTTGCCCTCGCGCAGCCGAGCTACGGACGGCTCGGTTCTGTTGGCTTGGAACGGAAAAGGATACGGTGGCCAATGGGTGAGCTCTTCTCGCTTTTCGTACTGGTAATCTTGATCATGATCGCGGCCCTAAACAGCCTGGGCGGCTTCGACCCCGCGCTGTTTTAGACACTCCGATGTCACAGCGGTTCCAGGGCTAGATCGAGCGCCGGGGCGGAGTGGGTCAGCGCTCCGACGGCTATGCGCTCCACGCCCGTGTTGGCCAGGGCCCGCACTTGCTCGAGGGTGACCCCGCCCGAGGCCTCCAGCGCGATTTTCCCGCGCAGGCCTAGGTCGTCGCGCCGACGAACTGCACGCTCAATGTCGGTCAACGAAAAGTTGTCCAGCATGATGACGTCGATCCCCACCACCGTAAGCAACGCCTCAAACTGATCGTATCCGTGGGCCTCCACCTCCACGAATAGCGGGGCTGGATCCAGATCCGGCGCCCGATTCAACATCTCGAAGACCACGCCCGCCAGGCGCCCCGGCTCCACGCCGGCCAGGTGGTTCTCCTTGATCAGGATGGCATCGAACAGCCCCATGCGGTGGTTGCAGGCCCCGCCGCAGCGAACGGCATACTTGTCCAGGGCCCGGAAACCGGGAATGGTTTTTCGTGTGTCGTATACTCGAGCGTTGGTGCCCGCGATCGCATCGACGAACCGGCGGGTCAACGAGGCTACCCCACTCAGGTGTTGCAGGAAATTCAACAGCGTCCGCTCTACGGCCAACACCGATCGCAGCGGCCCGCGAATCACCGCTAACGGTTTCGCCCGCGACTCGATTCGGTAGCCGTCGACCACGGCCTCGGACCATTCCACAGCCAGACGGTCGTCGTAGGCGGCCAACACGGTCGGAACGAGTGGACAGCCGCACAGCACGCCATGCTCTCGACCCACGAGTTGGTATTGGGCGATGATCTCGCCGGTCAGGAGTTCGCCGGTCGCATCCTGGGGGCCCAGATCCTCCTCCTTGGCCAACCGGACAAGCTCGGCGGTGCGTTCGTTAAGGGCGGACCAATTTGGAGGCTCCGTACTCATCGCTGTGGATCCCAACGGTGAGTCGGCTGGAAAACCAGAACGTACTGATAAGGAAGGGACTCGTCGCGCATGACCAGGGCGTACCCCGCCTCGGTCAGCTCCGAAATGACACGCTCGGGAGCGAGTTTATGTCCCGGTGGTGGGCCCACGGGCAGATCGCCGGGTTTCCAGTCCACCACAGCCAATCGCCCGCCAGGCCGCAGGTCGGCTTGGCGAGCACGAAAATAGTCCACCCGCCGCCCAATGTGGTGGTAGGTGTTGCACAGGAAGATCAGGTCCACGCGTTCGGGGATCTTCGGGTCGTCGGCCTCAGCCAGGATGCTGCGCAGATTGGTCAATCCTTCGTCGCGGGCACGCCGGTTCAGGTAGCGCACCATATCCGGCTCGATGTCCAGCCCGTACACCATCCCTGCCGGCGCGGCTCGCGATAACCGCACGGGAAAGTACCCCGTGGCCGACCCGATGTCGGCGATCTTCGCCCCGGGGGCGATCGACAGGAGGTTCAGTACCTTCTCCGGCTGCTGCCACTCGTCTCGTTTGGGATCCTCAAATCGCTTGGCCCACTCGTCGGCGTCCGAAAACCGGCGTTCGACCGTTGGGGGCTGCGGATCCGGCGTCTGGTCGCCTCCACCCGACGTCGAAGCCTGACGATGCCGTAGCGAGATGCATGCGCTGCCCAGGCAACAGGCCGCTACCAACAAACACTTGACGACCAACGAAGGCCCGGACAAGACCCGATTGGGCTTCCTATTGGATAGCGGCGGCGACTGCCCCCCGCTCGACGGTTGCATGATGTCCATCATGGAACTCCTCCTTGCCGAAAGTCAGACCTTGGGCGAGCGTCCTGCACGGCGTCGCCAGCCATGCATTCTACAAGAGGTTGGCGGCTACGGGGACAGTCGAACGTCCACAGGCGGCCGCGTTGGCGACGCGCCTTGGGCGTCCCTTGAGGCAAGTCGAAGCGAGTGCGTGCACACGCAATGTCCCGGATCCTGGCCCGAAGGCCCGAGCCAGGGCTGGCGATGTTTGTCTAGCGCGAACCGGCCATGTATATCCCACGACCACCTGCCGGTCGCGATGAGCGTGGCAGGGCCCATCCGACCCACGGGGATGGCTCGGATGGGGCTAGCCACTGCGGCTGCGCTTAGGGATCGGCCCCATCGTCGATCCAGTCCGCCACCTTGTCGATGTCCGTCGAGCTAAGGCAAGGATTCGTTCCAGTCGGGCACCCGTCCGGCATCTGGCCGCCACTTCCGCCGCTGACACCGCCTTGCGTGCCGTTAATCTTGTGCCACAGATAGCTGTTCAAATGGTCGCCCGCTTCTACCAGGTTCATGCCCGCGCTGGAGGCCACACCGACGATGTTTCCGTGTGAGGTGCCGGCCGAGAGACTCAATCCCCCCGCAAACCCGTGGCAGCCGGTGCACGCCGCCGCCCCGGTTCCAGTACCATTCCAAATCGGCTGAATCTCCATCTCGTAGACACTCATGGGCGACTCCCCGCCGGGCGTGAACTCCCCACAAATCTCGCCGTTCCACCCGTTAGCGACCGATGCAAAGTTGTCACCGTACACCTGAAGGATCGCCGGCTCATGCGGATCTGTACTCGTCCAGAACAGATCAAAGGTCACTTTCGCGTGTGGCATGACGAACTCCGTGCACACCCGCCCCTCCACCGCGCCCAAAAGGGTGTCCTTCAGGTCCGCCGACTGGTCGAATTGCAGCTCGGCATCGAAGTTCCCGATGTGGCAGGTTCGGCAGGATCGGGCAACGACATCTCGATACATTTGCTGCTCCAAACCTGTCGCATTCCAGCCGTCCACCACGAACTCTTCGTCCTGCACGGCCACACCGTCGTACATCTTCGTGATGACCTCTTCAATGGCCGTGTCCGGCGGGCTGCCGGCCACGATGTCTTCGTTGAGCAGCTTGAAGTCGGGTTGTTGCGTTGCTTTGTCGGTGGCCGTCGGCGCGGGGGTGAAGGTGTACAAACTTAAGTCGAACGGCAGGAACTTCGAGCCCAGCTTCACGTCGTCGCGGCTGGCGAACGCCGGCGCTGCCCCTACGACTACGCCACCCGGATAGGCGCCTCCGTGGCATACCATGCAAAGCTGGGGAACGGGTCGCGATCCGTTCTCGTCCAGTGGGGCGGAGTTCACCAACGCCGATCCATCGGAATTGTACACGTAGAACTTCACTACCTGCTCCACTTCGTCTAGGACCACCGTCGGACAATCGTCGGCATTCTCGATCGGGGAGTACTCCATCGCCACGGTGGCGATCGGCCCGTTCTGCAGAATCGCGTTGATCACGTCGGCGCCATCGTCGGTCGTGATGTCACCGTAGTTCGTCACGAAGCAGGCCACGTTGTCCCCGTCCCTGGCGCAATACATGTCGCGGCCGAAGCCCAGATCGCCGGAATTGGCAAAGACCGCGTGATACTCCACCGCCGTGCCGCCAAATCCGTTGGCGGTCATGAATCCGTCGAGGGTCAGTCGACGCCCACACGGATCGATCTGCTCGTAGTAATCGACGGTGGCGTCGTCCAGCGCGGTCGCCAGGGCGGAATCGGTAGGGTCGGCCAGGTCCAGCTCGTCCAGATCCGTGGCCTCGAACGTCGTCAGGCCGTGCAGAAACTCGCCCACCGATGGGTCGTTCGGCACGGACAGGATAGTGAGCGTCACTTCAGTCGAACAGGCGTCGTATGGAGGCCCGTCCGGTTTGTTTGGATCCGTCGGAACCTGGGCGCCTCCGGTGTTTACCACAAACGTGCCCAGGGGAGTGTTCGAGTCCAGATCGATGGGGACCAGGACAATGCTGACTTCAATCGGCAGGTTGTAAATCACATGCTCACTGGGAGCGGCGTTGTCGATAACCGCGCTGATGATCTTCGGTGCAGCGTCCCCCTGCGGAATGGTCACCTCCAGTTCATAGGCGGCTGGAAGGTCCGGACTGAGAATCCTGACACACGCCTGATCCGTCTTGACCAGATCCGTGTTGATCGTGGAGAAGTGCGTCACCTCGGCCACGTAGTTGGTCCCCTCCAGCCGGGCGATCCCCTCCTCTTCCCAGACGCCATCCACCTCGTTGTAGAACAAGACGGGGATCGTCTCAGGCAACTCGCCGCCCGCCGCCAATTGTGATGGATCTACCGGAATGGTGATCGTGGCTATCACACCGTTCATCAGGTTGTAGGTTTGTAGTCCGTCGTTGATCTCGATTCCACCCGCCCCGTAGCTTTGCATGACCATCGTTCCACCGTCGCCATCAGTGACCGTGTAGTCGCCGGGCATTTGGCTCGGTGTGGATAGGTCAATGGTCGAGATGGTGACGTCGACATTCCCCAGGGGTGGCTTCCCATCCTTGCCCACGAGCGAATTGGCGGGGATCGACACACTGAGTCCCGGCCCGCATACCCGCCGCAATTCCGGATCCCGCTCTCCCGGAAGCGGAAACCCGAGCTCGCCAAAGGGTGCCACCACATTGCTCTTGCCATCCTGATATTGAGGCTGGATGAGTCCGGGGAACGATTCCCAATCCAACTGCTCCGCCGCCGGTCCCGGACAGTTGAGGTCGCCCCGCTGATCCGTCACCACGATGGGCTGGGTCGGGTTCACGGTAAGCAACGTGCCGCGCACCATGGTCCAGTGTCCACCTTCGACCGCATCGTCATAAATCTTGGAAACCAGCCCGTACCCGGTTTTGCGAATGTTCAACACGAAGCGATCTGCGTCCGGCACCTGGAGGAAGAATGAACCCGATGCATCCGTGGTGGTGATCTGGCCATTGACTTCGATGGTGGCACCGTCCACGACCGGTGAGTCGGTGGCACTCACCTGACCGGAGAAGCTGATCCCGTCCTTGGTCGCTACCAGAGAAAGGTACGACTCGGCATAGCCTCCCTTGCCGTCGTATGCGTAGACGGTTACCGAGTAGCGTCCCAGCGCCCCCGGCAGGGTCCATGAAACCGAAGGTGCGTCGATGCCATCCAGAGTGCCCGAGCCGGCCGCCACGTGCCATCGGTAGCTCACGTCATCGCCATCCGCATCCGAACCGCGGGCGGTTAGCTCGACGACGCTTCCCGGCAGGGCGGTCCTGACACGGCGGCCCATGGCGTCGACCGCCACCAGGGGGTCGAGCCGAGGCGGGCTGTTGGCGATTACCTGGTTGATGCGATGAAACGAGAGACTAGCCAGGTCCGCGGCCGCCCAAATCTCGTGGTCCTGCACTGCCCCCTCGATCACCGTCCGGATGGTAAGCTCAACGCCCCCTGGAACCTCGGGCAGGACGTAGTGGCCGAAGTTGTTCACGTACACGCGCTGCAGTTCCGATCCGGATTCATCGAGCAGAACCACCTGGGCGAAGGCGTTGATGTTGGCCAGCGGTGCAAGGTAACGCGGGGGCGCTCCATCAGCAAAGCTGACCCGCCCGAACACCACCGTACTACCGCTCGGCGGATCAATTGGCATGAGGACTTTGCTGACGTGCAGGGGTTGGTCGTCGACAGAAAAGATGTCATCCGAGCATCCGTCGATATACCCCGACGCCGTCCAGCATACCTGATAACGTCCCGGTTGTACCAGTGGGGTCGTGAACCTCCCACTCAGGTCCGTCGTCACCGGATCCGTGGTGGCCGCCGTCAAGGTATCGGTAAGAAACACCTTGACGCCCGGAATGTAGATGTCTTGAGAAGTCGTAGGCGCCCGCCCGGTTACGCCTCCGGGGCCGAGCTCAAATACTCTGGTGGCAATGTACCCGCGGACAAACACTCCCGGCCCGGGTTCAGGCGGAGGCGGAGGCGGCGTGCCGGGGCATCCTCCAATCACAAACGTTACTACCACGAGACCGCCCATCAAACAGGCGATCGTGAAGCAGTGCTTCCAAGGCGCCTGCCATTGGATCCTTGTGCCTGACGGGTTTGCGTGATGACCCCTCTCGCGGTTCGGTCGGGAAGTGTTGCCGATTCGGTCGTGCATGGTTTGCCCCTTTTACGAAAGACCATGTTTACGGGATAGGTTCCCCCACGTCTGGGGTTCGAGTGCCCTAGCAATAGTCCGTACAACAATTCGTCTAGCAATGCAAGCCGGCCAATCGCGACGTACGCGCAACAAATGAATCCATATCCCGGTTCGTGGTCAGGTCGCCGCTTGTCCGGTCCCTTCTTGAACACAGAATCTTCGCAATTCACCTTGAATCTTACCTAGATTCTCACGAAATCCTGCCACCAAGCATCACTGATCTACGCAAACAGCGCAATCACCGATGATGGCACTCTCAATGTTGTGTTAATGATGCGCAACAACCAGTATTGCCGCTTTGTCTCCCTTTCAATGCGCCACGTATATCCATCCGGTCGCATCATTGATCCACCCGGGCGAGAGGTGCTTCGCAAGTGAGGCACGTCGGGCCCCGCAAACGCCGGCGCCGCGATGCGCCCGACGGGCGCCGGCCATCCGCTGCAGGCGTGGGGGGAATCTCACCACATGGCCGAATCGAATGGTTCATGGGTTGGGCTCCGGCCAACGATCCGCGCCGACACGCACGCCCGAGGCGGCACCGGCGACGGTAGATTGAGGAGCACGGCCGATTGAGGGAGGATCCGGACCCGCGGAGCCTATCCGTGGGTGGCGACTCAGGAGCGCTCGTTCAGCGTCTTGTCTAGTGCCTATCCCACTACCTGCCTGGCGAGGATTGGGTTCCGGAGTACGACTCGTTTTGTACTGCGTTTCAAGGGTGCGTGGCACCGCGCGAACTGAAGTTCGCGGCTCGTTGGCGGTTTTGGGATAGGTTCTAGTCAGTCAACAGGATGAGAGTCGCTTCCGAGATGGCGCCGTCAGCGGCGGTCACCACCAGCGTGATGGTGTGCTGCCCAGCGGAGATGCCGACCGGGGACCACTGGAAACTGACGTCGGACGACACGCCGCCGATCGAGCTCGACAGAACTGACCTACCGTCGATCAGCCATTCAATGGCGGACAATCCTTGATCGGCAGCCACGGTGGCGCTGATGGTCACTGAACCGGTCACTGTCGACCCCGCTGCGGGCGCGGTGAACCCCACGCTGGGAGCGGACGCCTCGGAAGCGCCGATCGCACTTCCCGCGAAAGTCACGCTCACCGTAACCGGCGATCCCTCGTTTCCGGAAGGATCGGTAGCTGCGAACGACAGGTCATGGTCACCGGCGGCAAACTTGGTGGCATCGATGACGAAGCGGTATGGATAACGCCTGTCGGTCCCCACCGTGATTCCATCGATCGACATGACCACGCGGTCAACGCCCCAGTCGTCGGTTACGGTTACCTCAGCCAGCGTCCTTCCTCTCAAAGTGGCCCCGTCCACTGGGGCCACCACACTCACCGTCGGCGGAGTGCTATCGGGGACGAATACGGCTTGAGACGCTTCCGCCACAGCCGCCGCCGCGTCAACGGATCCTCGCCCGTACACGCTGTCGTCACCCTGCTCCCCGAGATCGACGGCGGTATCGAGCAACGCGTCGGCCACGGTGGCAGGTCGCAACTGCGGGTTCGCCGACCAAGCCAGCCCGACTACACCGGCGACCAGGGGCGCCGAAAACGACGTCCCGTTGACCAGGGCGTAGTCACCCGCCAACGCCGTCGTACGAATACCCACACCCGGAGCGACCAGATCCACGAACGGGCCCCGATCGGAGAATGACGCAATCTGATCGTCGCCGCCCAGCGCTCCCACGAACAGGGCCTGCTCGTAGCCGACCGATGCGCTGACGTTGCCGTCGTTGCCCGTGCTGATCACCACAATGGCCCCGCGCGCCCAGGCCCGCTCGGCCGCCCAACGGACAACGGCATTGGACCACAGCGGCGCGAAACTCACTACGATCACCTTGGCCCCTTGATTCACCGACCACAGGATTCCCGAGGCCAGGTGTCGAGCGCTGGCCCGACCCTTCTCGTCCGTAACTCGCACAGCCAGCAACGGACACGACCAGGTCACCCCGGCTACTCCGATGGCGTTATCGGTCGCCGCTCCAGCCACGCCGGCCACTTTCGTCCCGTGGCCGGTCAGATCATTGTAGTTCGCATTGTGATCGTAGAGGTTCCATCCACCGGCGATCCGATCGACCAGATCGGGATGGGTGAGGTCCACGCCGCTATCGACGATGGCGATCGTGACCGCGTCCGATCCGATGGTAATGTCCCACGCGGCCGGCACACCAATCGTCTCCAGATACCCCTGGGCGGCGTAGAGCGGATCATCCGGCGCCTGGTCAGGTTCGAAGATGTAGTTCTTCTGCACCGTCTCTATCAGATCGCTGGCGTCGAGCTCGCCGGCGATGGCTTCCAGATCCTCGGGGTTCACGCCCAGTACGCTCAGATCCAGTTCCTCGAGATCACTCAGATCCTCGATGACGATGGCGTCCAATTGCTCGAGCAGATCGGCGATGTCGTCTGGATCCGCACCTGGAAAAACCTCGATGAGCAGCTCCTCGTCCACATAGGCCAGTCCGCCCAGGATCGGATCGGCGTCCTCCTCGAACTGGAACACCGGCTCGGGGGCCGGTGCCGGTTGTGACGCACCGCCGCAGCCGACCACGAGGCACACCATGCTGAACATGGAGGTGACGGTACAAGCCAAGGTTGGCATCCGGTTCGATGAAGCGAATGGCCCGGTCATGCGATTCAGATCGGTGTATGAGGGGCCGAAGATGAACCGCGGCTCGCCGGAACGGACGGAAATGGCTCAGAATCGGTCGGCCGTTCGTTGGTCAATGTTCGTCGAGGGGCAGCGCCCGATAATCCTTTGATACGCGACCATCGGAGGGACGGACCGGAAAACAGTCTCCTCCTCGAAACCCCCGACCAGCGTTCTGGCGCACCCATCTTCGCCGATTCTGGCGCGTGGTTTCATCGCGGTGCAGACGGGCGTCACGGGCAAGCGGGTTCGCTCGTGCTTCCTCCGGAGGCCGTCGCCTCCCGCACGACCGAGCCACCCCGCCTACCCACCCAGACCACTGACCACGGGGCACCCGCGGAGGCAACCTGACTGATGCCCATATCGTCGGCGCGGATACGACTGCAGCTCCGCATCACTCCGCCGGCGTAACTCCGATCGGATCGAAACGGATCTCGCCGCCCAAAATCTCGAACAGATTCGTCCCTTTCTGGGCGACCTCACTGCTGGGGCGCAGATCAAATATGGCCGTGCCCCCATCCTCCAATGGCAGACTCAGCTGTAGTTGAATCTTCCGATTGGCGGACTGCGTCTTCTCCAGTGTGAGCGAGGGGCTCAGGTGCCCCATTCATCGCCCCGCGATGGGTGGGGGATCTATCCGGCTTCCGCGAGTGGAGTGGTGAACCGTAGTGCGGTCGGCGTGACTATCCGTCCCCCGCCTTGTCGTACGGACAGGACGGGATACCTGCTCGGTCGGGCCCAGCGGCCCGGCAAGGCTGATTGGATATTTTTTTTGGAATCCGCTTGACACCGGAATGGTCGTAGGTTATATTTAACCAGATGGTTAAGTATGAAGCCAAGCTGGACGCCACGTTTGCCGCACTGGCGGACCCGACCCGGCGGGCCATTCTGGCCCGGTTGGCCCGGGGGGATACCAACGTGGGAGTGCTGGCCCGGCCGTTCGACATGTCGCTGCCGGCGGTCAGCAAGCATCTGCGCGTGCTGGAGCGGGCCGGCATGCTGAGACAGGACCGGCAAGGACGGGTTCGTCTGTGTCGATTGCGAGCCGACCCCCTAAAGGCCGCGGCCCGATGGATCGACCGGTACAGCCGTTTCTGGACCGGGCAACTCGACGCCCTGGCCGCATTCGTTGAACAGGAGCCTTCGGGTGAATCTGACGTCGATTCGACGAGCCGACGAGGACGAAAGGGATAGACCTGAGTGAATAGGGGTCTGGCAGGTGGGTGGCCCACCTCTTTAGAGGTGGGGGACACGAATTGGGTTACGGAATTCGCGTCCCCCAAGGCTAAAGCCATGGGCCACCCAACATGACGTCGATTCGGCGAGCCCGAAACGACGTAAGCGATAGAACCGAGTGCATAGGGATCAGGTAAACTTGAACACTAGGACAGGAGGAAATGACCATGAAGACAGGAGCAACAACCATGACCGCTGAGGCCCAATCGTCTGCCGAGCTAACCGTTCGAGTCTCGCGGCTCATCAAGGCCCCGCGTCAACGGGTCTTCGACTCGTGGGTCAAGCCGGAGCTGCGCCGCAAGTGGTGGCTTACCGGATCGGGCGATCAACTGAGAAGCTGTGAGATCGACGCCCGCGTAGGCGGACGTTACCGCCAGAGCCAGATGGGCGGCTGTGACGATTCGGACGTGGACGAAACCTACGAGTGGATCATGGAGGGCGAGTTCCTGGAGGTCGTCGAGCCGGAGCGGCTGGTGTTCACCTGGCACGTCAACCACCCCGACGAGCCGGCCAGCGACGAGCGGGTGACGATCGAGTTTGCCGAGGTCGACGGCGGTACCGAAGTGATCATCACCCACCGGGGCATCTTGTCGACTCACCTTCGCGACGGAACCGAAAAAGGCTGGACGACGTTGCTGGAAACCCAGGCGGGCGTTCTGGAGCGGGACTAACACCCGCGAGGAACGAGCCCGGCAGACGCGGATCCCCCATTCATCGCCCAGCGATGGGTGGGGGACGGACTGGAATTGCGCAAGCGCAGTGGGAAGCCGAGGCGCGCTCGGGTGGATCCAAACATCGCTTGGTTAGGCTGGGCATTTGAATCCGCTCAACTCCAGACGGCGTAGCAAGAGCGATACAAGAGACAGGTGATCCAGACATTGATCAGGAGAGTCAGGCAGAGACACCTCGTGTCCACGCGGGTTCCTAATCGCAAGCATGGAACCAGCAAACATGAACTGAAAACCCTTCTGTTCGTCCCGCTCGCTGGTGTTCGACAAGGGAGTCAACTGTATGGCAGGCGATGTGTCTGCAAACACCTGCATCATCAGCTTAAAGCCTGACTCGTGGAGACCGGAGTGCCGCTCTACTTCCTTGTCGAGAAACTTGAAAGCCTCAAACGTCGCCTGTGAGTAGTGGCCGTTGTCGAAGAGATCACGTACGACGTCAGGGATTCCAGGGTGAACGTCTCGATCGTCAAAAGGGTGGACACCGCCACTTGGTTCAGATCGCGCCTCGGTAAGCCGTCGGGCACGGCGCACGACTGCTTCGAACAGAGGGAAGGCATCAGTCATTCAGGAGGTTCTCACGAAGGCTCTTGAAGATTCGATCGTACGTTTTCTGGTCACCGTCGGCAGGGAGGTTGATCTCGATTCGAACTGTCAAACCGACATTTGATGACGTCGAATCGCTCGCCGAACCGGACGCTCCCTGATCGTTATTCTTGCTTGTTGCTGCTGCAGCCTTTCGCCTCGTCTTCTTTGTAGTCTTGGCGGACGCAGAGCCCTTCTTGTCCGCCGCTTTGCGCCCTCTAATCTCGGGAATATCTGCGTGCCCAGCAAACGCAGCAAGCAACTGAAACGTATTGGCCTGGCGTTGTCCCACAATCGCAGTTGTTTGATCGGACTGCCGGAAGAAAGTGATAAGGGCCGACTGGTCGAGGCTCCAAGCTCCATCACCATGCAGGTCAAAGAGACTCGAGTACGCCTTCTTCGCTATTGCGTCGAACTTCTTCTGGAAGGCAGGATCCTCGTGTTGCGAGAACGCATCGCGTGCTGCAGCAGTGCATTTCCCCTCGTCGTCGATGAGAGCGAGGAATCGGAGTACGTTGAGAACATAGCTTTCGTTCTTGGGCGCATAGCCTAACTTCTTCAAGGTCGCGGCCGTGACTGCGGAAGGAAAGGACTTCCGAAAATGCGAGATCACCTTCACCAGTCCGCCTGGGGCCGACACGTAGGGGTGTTTCCCAGCCATTTGTTTCCAGTTCCTCCTTTGTCAACCTAGCGCGTCAATCAAAGAAACGAGCCTATCAGCCTCGGCACAGAGGGGCAAGGCGGACGTCGGTGGAGAACTGCGAGACAGAGAGCAGATCCCTCCCGCCGACCCCCGAGGTAGCCATCCGACGGGGATCAGAAGGTTGATAGGC
>JADFPW010000015.1 GCA_022562105.1 Planctomycetota bacterium | reverse complement strand
GATGCAGCAGTTGGCCCAGGCCGCCGAAGCGACCGGCGACCCGGTGCTGATCGACCTGTTGGACATCGTTCCCCAGTCCATTCTCGATAACCCGGATGATTCCGCACTGCTCGAGGCGTTTCGGAGAACCATCCTCGAGGCGCTGGATGACTAGGACCGCCTAATCAGTTCGCGCTCCCGCCTCCCAAGCCCATGGATCGCAATCCATGGGCTCTTACAAGTGCGCCTGGCAGCGCACGCGCTTGAAGGCGTTGCTCTCTGCGACTCCGCAGGAAGACGCCCGCGACAAGCGTGAGGCCATCCGGGGATAACAGCGTGTTGCGAATCCACTGGATCGCTCTCTCACTCCAATCGGCCCGACAGCGCCTCGGGGGCGCCCCAGTCTGAGGGCAGGACTCGGGCTGTCACCGTCGATTCCAGTCAGAAGCAAGCGAGTGGAACGTACATTTCCGGCGGAGGGGTGTTACACTCGTTCTCGGAAAGCTCGGCGGTGTAGCTGGGCGAAGGTCAAATCGGAAATGTCTGCTAGGAGGGGATCTCATGTCCAAGAAAAGATTCACGTTGCTCATCTACGTTTCGATTGCAGGAGTGTCGATACTCGGCGTCACTTCCGTGTGGGGTGGCGGCAACGGCCCCCACGCCAACAGAGTAGTGGGAACATACATTCTCACGGTGACCGCGACTGGCCAACCATCCTTCCAAGAGTTGCTCACCCTCCACAAAGGCGGGACCGTCAGCGAGACGAATACCACGCTGCATCCCAACAGTACCAACGAGTTCTTCCCTTTCAACGCCAGCGAGGGCTACGGGGCGTGGGAGAGTGGCCCGGGTAACACTGTTGTGATCAAGATCGTCAAGATGGTATTCGACGGTAATACAAACGAGCATTTCGGCTATCTGGTGGTGGAAGCGACAGCGCTCATCGAGGGCGACGATTTCACCAATTTGGAATCCGATGTCAACATCCTCGTCGGACCTGACCTCTCTGCTCCGTTCGACATCATTCCCCTCGGCCCAACGGATGCGGTGGGCACGCGCATCACTGTCGAATAGGACGACAACGACGACGATTGAGCGGGCTGATGGGATGAAGCGTGTAGAGCACCGGGTGGCATGCCCACGCGAGCGTGGATCATGCCACCCGCCCACCCGCCGACGGGGACTGGCCGCATCCTGACCGCCGCACTCTCGCTACGTCCCCGCTTCGATCACTCTAGATAATCCGGGAGTCGCGGGTGTGGTGTTCCGCGGCCCAATCGTGTACACCACCCGTAACCCAACCAACGCGGTCCAAGGACGGGTGACGACGAGATGGATCTTCAACTTTGCGGCATCGACCCGGGGCTCGAGACCACCGGCTACGCGATCGTACGCTGTTGCGATGGGCAGATGCAGATTCACGATGCCGGCGTCTGTCGGACCGACCGCAACGCCGGTATGCCCGAACGACTCGCCCAGATCGAGGCTGACTTCCGCGACCTGCTCGATCAATCCAAACCCGACGTGATGGCCGTGGAACAGCTCTATGCTCACTATCGCCACCCGCGGACCGCGATTCTGATGGGCCATGCTCGCGGGGTCATGCTCTGCGCGGCTGCCAGCCGGGGGATACCAGTTCGTGACTACGCCGCCACCCACGTCAAGCGAATCCTCACCGGCAATGGACACGCCTCCAAGGGCCAAGTGCAACGGGCCGTCGCCGTCGCCTACGGACTCGATCAGCTACCCGAGCCGCCCGATGTGGCCGACGCCCTGGCCATCGCCCTTTGTTGCGCTCTGGATTTGCAGCAGAGCGAGTCGCACTTGGCGGTCGCGGAGGCGAATCGCGCGGGAGGTTCACGATGAAGGTCAGAGTGACCGGTACGCTGGCGGAGGTTCAGGAGGACTCCGTCGTCTTGGAACGCGACGGGATCGCCTGGGAGGTATTGATCCCCCGGTTCGCCCTCGGCGAGTTGGCCACCTATCGAGGCCGAGAAGTCACCCTGCATACGCTCGAGTTTCTGGAGGGCGGTCAGAACGGCGGCCCGTTGACACCGCGATTGATCGGGTTCCTGCATCCGGAGGACAAGGCGTTCTACAGGCGATTTCTAGCGGTAAAGGGCATGGGGCCGCGCAAGTCGCTCAAAGCGTTCGCCGAGCCCGTCGCTCGGATCGCTACGTGGATCGAGGAGGGCGACGCGAAGTCGCTGACCCAACTTCCCGGCATCGGCAAGAGGGCGGCTGAGCTGATCATCGCCCAACTGCGGGGCAAGATGTCTGATCTGTCGCTGGGTGGGGATGCGGGCGACAAGGGGCCGACCGCAACCTTTAATCAATCGCAACGCGACGCCATCGAGGTGCTGATCGCCTGGGGAGACGCGCGGACCGACGTCGAACGCTGGCTCGAACGGGCTGCTCAACTGGACCCCGACATCGACACGGCTGAGGATTGGGTACGGGCGGCCTATCGAATCAAGACCGGAGCTGCGGGGTAAACTCGAATCAGTATGGCGCGCGAACGGATCATCACGTCACAATCTCGCGGCCCGGAGGAGGAGTCGTTCAACGTCGCCCTTCGGCCCCAGCGTCTGTCCGAGATGGTGGGTCAGGATTCGATCCGAACCAAACTGGACATCGCTATGCGTGCGGCCGGCGAACGTGGCGAGCCGATGGAGCACATTCTACTGGATGGCCCGCCGGGGTTGGGCAAGACCACGCTGGCGTTCGTCATCGCCAACGAGATGGGCCACAAGCCGCCGCGGATCACCTCGGGCCCGTCGCTCGCCAAACAGGCCGACCTGATGGCGTTGCTCACCTCGCTGGAGACCGGCGACATTCTGTTCATCGACGAGATCCACCGTCTTCCGACGATCGTCGAGGAGTTCCTCTATCCCGCGTTGGAGGATTTTCGGGTTGATTTCACGATCGAGAGCGGACTCAGCGGGCGAGTGGTCAACTTCGCGTTGAAACGCTTCACCCTGATCGGTGCGACCACGCGATCGGGATTGCTATCGGCTGCCCTGCGCGATCGGTTCGGGCATCGTCTGCACCTGGATTTCTACGGCACGGACCATTTGACCACCATTCTCGGCGTGGCGGCCGGCAAGCTGGGCATCCAAGCCCGCGACGGGGCGTTGGACACCGTGGCCGGTCGGAGTCGAGGCACGCCGCGCATCGCTATCCGGTTGCTCAAACGCGTTCGCGACTTCGCCCAGGTGCGAGCCGATGGAGTGCTAACCGCCGACGTCGTTGAACAAGCGCTGGTCATCCAACAGGTCGACGCCCTGGGCCTGGACGAGCTGGATCGTGCGTATCTGCATACGTTGATCAAGGTCTACGAAGGCGGCCCCGCCGGCATCGAAGCTTTGGCGGCCACCATGGGTCAGGAACGCGATACGCTGGAGGACGTGGTCGAGCCCTACCTGCTGCAGATCGGCTTCGTCATCCGCACGCGTCAAGGTCGCAATGCCACCCGCGAAGCCTACACCCACATGGGCATGGTTCACCCGAGCCCATCTGACACCGACCTCCGTACCGAACCGACGCTGTTCTAGTCTCCGCATCCTGTCGGGTGGCATGAGCCAACTTGTTGGCCCGTGCGAAGCGCCACTGACTATGGCGTCAACCGTCCGAGCTGCAATACTGCTTCAGGAGCTGCGGAAGCTCCTCACTGAATTGCGAACGCACCATCACGACGTGGGCGCCAGCCTCCTCGGCCGCCCGTCGGAACTCCTGCTGAACGTGCGAATAGAACGCCAGCGTCGTCGGCTTCAACTCATGTGACGCGGCGCCGCGTAACGCTGTCGTCGCCGTATCGTTGCCCAGACCCATATCGACAACGACCAGCCGAACTTCGCCTTGATCCAACGCTTCCTGAAGCGCCTCGCCGGTCCGAACGACCTGTGCGTCAAGACCGAGAGCCCGGGCCGTACCCTGGATCTTTGTCGAGAAAATCAGGTCTTCGATAACCACCACAACATCCGCCATGGGTCTCTCCTACGATGGTCGATCATTGTTAAAGTCTCACCTCAATGCCCGACGGGGATCACTCTGTGCGACTCTATTCATGCCACCGAGCTCACAGGTCGATGGATGCATTCCAACGCCGGCCAGCCAAACGAGTAACAGCGGAACCAGGGCGACGTTGCTCCAAACCATTCCGCCTACCGAGTCGAGCAGGCACGCGACTGACAGCAGGATACCCGCAACTCCGACACCGACTCCCGCCCACGATACCCACTTGGGATACTGGCGTCGTCCAACCACGCTCAATACCAACGCGACGACGCTGTAGAGTCCGTTGGCCAGGAATCCCGAAAGCATGACGCTGGTGCGATGAAACGCAACAAACAGGGTCGCGGCCGATTGGGAGGCGCCAGTGCCTGCCATCTCAGTGACGGCCTGTTGTGCGAGCCCCGGGGCCACGCCGATCTCGATCGCCTCGGCGGTCAAGTCCGTGGCCACCGCCACGACCGCCAACATCAGGATCAAACCTCGCCCGCCCGCTGGATCGGCCAGCGGCGTAGCGTGGGCGGCAATAAACGACGCGAAAAAGTACAGGATCGAGACCGCCGCCATACTCCAACTCAGCCAGGCGACGCGCCACAGCACGACGTGATCGGCCATGAAGCGAACGCGATCCTCAAGAACGGGATTGGTCTCCAGTCCATGCCGCAGGATCGTCGCCATGGCCAGGCCGGCGAGCAGATGTGTGGCTAGGGCGATCCGGGCGGCGACACGAAGACGCGCCCAACGCCATTCATCGTTTGATCCGAGCGAGTGCAGCTTCCCAACATCGTCAGGCACGCCGGCGCCTCTGCCTATTCCTGCAAGTCCTGAACAATCAGTCGAAGTGACCGACGATTGCACTCCAGCTCGAGCTGCTCCCGGGTCAGCCACGAATCCACCGGCATCAAGCCCTCGGTCGCAATTCTGTTGGCCAGCAACGCCTCGACCATGATCACCGCGGGCATCACTGGAACACGTGTCCCGTGATGATCTGCGACGATGCAAGCCTGCGCCGCCACCCGAATGCCCTTCCGCTGACCGCAGACCTTGACTCCGAGGGCGCCGTGGTCGTGGCCAAGAATCCCCAGACTGCCCATCGCCCGGTACAGAGCCCCGCTCCAGCGAGGCCAATCGCTCACCACCCGGCGACGGGTCAACCAGGCCAGGCCGCTGACCATCCCATTCAGAAACCGCAGCTCCGATCCGACCCGAAAGGTAACACACTGGGTCCCGAACGTCTCCGGGAAAATGTCGTAGTCGGGTGCATTCACCAGGAACCCGGTCCGCGTTCCCACCGGTGGAGGAAAATCGAACGCTCGCGGCTCGGACCATCCTATCACGGTCTGCCGCGAGCCCTCCCTCCAGATGTCGAATGGTCGTCCAACCGACGACAAGAGGGACGCGACGGTTCCCCGGCTTCGCGGTGCACGATTGCCTGGGGCCAGCTGAGTTTCGATGGATTCGACCGCGTCGAACTTCTTGGCCAGAATCCCTGCCAGTATTCCGGAGAGGGCGGGGATAGTGGAGAAACCCGTGCAGACCACCGGCAGCTTGCCCGCGGGCGAATGGTCACCGACCATGCGCCTCGCCCGATTCACGAAATCACGGTCGTCCGCCAAGTCGATGTAGTGAACGCCGTGGGCCAGGCACGAGGAGAGGAGCGTGCCGGGCAGCGTCTGAAACGGACCGGCTGCGCAGATCGCCACCGCCGCTCCAGCCACCGCTCTATCGACCGATCGGACGTTATTGAGCTCGACAACCTCGACAGAGACTCGCTCGCGGACCCGGGAATCGATCCTCCGCCGAGCACGGCGTAGGCGCCGCAGGTCGCGACCGCCGATGACGATCCGTCCAGTCGTGAACTCGAGCAACTCGCGGATGAGCAGAGTACCGAAGTAGCCGGTTCCGCCGACCACCAATACGACGGGTAGCTGGGCGACGAGCGTCGGAGATGCCGGTCCTCCACCACGATTGCGGTCGGGTCGCGTTGGTACTTCGTCCGGCGTGGGTGGCTCTCCATCGGGTGTCACCGCCGCGCTCCCCATTGAGCATCGAGGGTGTGACCGTGCAGCCGCAACTTGGCGCCCTCCCACTTTCGGCGGACGAGGGGGCCAGGTCAAATTCTGCATGCGCCCGCGTCGCCGATGGCCGGCGCTCGGCGACAGGTCGCAGCGCTCATATACGGGCGCCTCTGAGTCGAGCAGATGATCAAACGGAGTCCGGCCAAGCTAGCCACCCCGATAGCGCTCTTGTAGAATCAAAGCGTTGTACTCGATGGAAAGGAAGGTAGTACATGGCCGAGTTCGTTAAAGCGATCCAGGCGTCCGCGCTCACTCCCGGGCAAGGCACCCTGGTGGAACTAAATGGCACGAGAATCCTCATTTTCAGTGAGGACGGTGCCCTCTACGCCATAGATGAGGTCTGCCCGCACGACCAGGGACCTCTTTCCGAGGGGGAGCTCGATGGCAAGGTGATTACCTGTCCGTGGCATGATGCCATGTTCGATATTCAAACCGGGGCCGTCGTGGATGGTCCCGCTGACGAGGGCGTACGATGCTACGAAGTCAAGCTCGACGGAGAAGATGTGCTGGTGAAGATCTGAAACCCACGCCACAGGAGACACCCTAATGGCAACGCCTGAAATCACGGGCAGCAGCACCATGCAGGAAGTGTTGGACGCTTTCCCGGGCGCCCAACGAGCGTTGATGCGCCGCTACCACATCGGTGGTTGCAGCAGTTGTGGATTTGACCCCAGCGACCGCCTGATCGACGTTTTGAAGAAGCACAATGTCCTGGACGTCGGCGAGGTGATCGCACACGTCAAACAGAGTCACGAGGAGGAGCAGCGGCTGCAGATGGATCCGCTGGAGCTCTCGCAAGTTCTGCAGGGTGATACACCTCCGCGACTGATTGACGTGCGTGAGGAACACGAGCAGAGCATCGCGAAGATCGACGGCTCCCTGCCGGCGACAGAAGAACTTCTTCAGGAGATCATGGAGACTTGGGCGCGGGATGCACCCATCGTTACCTATTGCCACCATGGTATCCGCAGTCTGGATGCGGCATCCTACCTGATGGGACATGGATTGACCAACGTTCGGAGCCTGCGCGGAGGGATCGACGCATGGGCAGAGCAGGTCGATCCGTCCATGGCTCGCTATTGATCGGACGCCGACCGCGCCCGCTTGACTGGTGCACTCATGAACGCCCCGCGAATCGCGTCGTTGCTGGCCAGTTCGACCGAGATCCTGCATGGTCTGGGATTGTGGGATCGGGTCGTCGCGGTAAGCCACGAATGTGACTACCCGCCGGGCGTGGCCGACAAACCTCGAGTGACCCTGACAACCATCCACGCGGCCGCCTCCAGCAAAACAATCGACGCCCAGGTTCGCGCCGCATCCGCGGACCATGAGCCGCTGTACAAAATCGATACCCAAGCGCTGGCGAAGCAGAAGCCGGACCTGATCGTCACGCAGGCCCAATGCGACGTTTGCGCGGTCAAGTATGAGGATGTCTTGGCCGCCGTTCGTAGCGAGCCCTCCCTTCACGCCACCAGAATCGTGGCACTCAATCCGAACTCCCTGGATGACATCTTTCAGGACATCGCCAAGGTGGGTGAAGCGGCTGGAGTGGGCGACCAGGCAGAGCGCTTCATCGCAATCTTGCGCGCCCGGGTCTCGGCCGTCGAGGACGCGACCGCCGACCTCGACCATGCTGACAGACCCCGCGTCGTGTGCGTCGAGTGGATCGACCCGGTCATGCTGGCCGCGAACTGGATGCCCGATCTTCTGCGGCTGGCCGGCGCCCGGTGCGATCTGGTCCAGGCCGGGACGCCGAGCAGTGACACACCATGGACGGATGTGGTCACCTACGATCCCGAGGTCATCGTGGTCATGCCCTGCGGCTTTGACTTGCAGCGCACGATCGAGGAGAGTCGGACGCTGACCGGACTCGATCACTGGGCCGAGATCACCGCGGTCCGGCAGGGGCTCGTGTATGCGGTGGACGGCAACGCCTATTTCAATCGGTCGGGTCCGCGGATTGTGGACAGTCTGGAGATCCTGGCGGCCCTGGTTCATCCGGATCGATTCCCCGATCACCGGGCAACGTATAAACATGCATGGGCCGAGCTGATCGGATGATACCGATCGATGGACGGATTTGACGAGCTAGGAAACGAACCGGATGGTGTAAGAACACTGCCAAGGGAGAGCGACATGTCTATCAGTACTCGAAGGAATCAAGCGATGATCGTAGCAATTGGCCTGGCCTTGATGGCCGGTTGCAAGGACAAGACGAACCAACCGACGGCGGGGGAATCAGCGGATTCCGGCGCCGTTTCAGGCGACCCATCCGCAGAAACCGCGACCGCCGCCATCGCCGACGATGAGAGCACCGCCGACGCATCGGCGAGCACCGACTCGGCGAAAGATGGCGAGACGTTTGTCGTCAAAGGCATCGCGTTCACTGTTCCGGACGGATGGATACAGGAGACGGCGACAGGGACGATGCGGGTGGCTCAATTCGTGTTGCCCGGAGACGGCGGGCCGGCGACGCTGGTGGTCACCTATTTCGGTTCCGATGGAGCGGGTCCGCGAGATGACAATATCAAGCGTTGGATCGGACTGGTCGCCGTCGCCGACGAGGATACCGCCGACGCCGACGCTCAATCCAAGACCGTGTCGCACAACGGGTTGGAGCATACCGTGGTCGTCGCTACCGGTACGGTTTCCGCGCCTTCCATGCGCCCCGGGGCTCCAGCGGTGGCGCCGAAACTCAATCACACCCTGTACGGAGTTATTCTGGAGGGCGGGCCGGAAGGACCACTGTACCTAAAGGCCACCGGACCGGCGACGACGATTGCCGCCCAGACGCCTGCGATCGAAGCCTTTATCAAGAGCGCCCGCAAGGTGGAATAGCCGCACATGCGCCCGCATGAAATCACCGGTTGCAAACCGGTGCCACAGGGTCGTGCATGCCACAGGGTCGCGGACGTCAGTCCGCACGGATTGAAGTCCGCGAATCGTTCGATGGCTGTCTATCCGCCGCCCAGCGTAGGTCGGTAACCGAGCCGCTACCCGGCACGCGAGGATCGCAGCCCACGAAGCACGATGGATCTCCACCAACCGGGAACGATTCGGATCACCTGCGCACCGGGCTTGATCGGCTACCTTGGCCAGGAAGTCGAAGCCCTGGGCTACACGCTATCTGCGTCGAAGCTGACCGGCCTGGAACTGATCGGCAGTCTCCACGACGCCATGCGCTTGAACCTCTTCCTCCGCACGGGTTTCAACGTGCTCTTCCTGGTCGCCCGATTCCAATGCACCAACCCCGACGAACTCTACAAGAACATCAACGCCCAGCCCTGGGATCAAATGATCTCGCCAGACGAGTACGTGACTGTCGTCTCCAGCGTGGACACGCCCTCCATCACCAACTGGCGCTTCGCCAGCCTCAAAGCCAAGGACGCCATCGTCGATCGAGTGGCCTCGGTGGTGGGACGCCGACCCGACTCCGGCTCCAAACGGGATCACTTCGTCGTCCACCTCTACTGGAAGGACGACTTCTGTCAGCTATTCATCAACACCAGCGGCCGGAAGTTGGCCGACCGTGGCTACCGCAAGATCCCCCACAAAGCCCCGATGCAGGAGACCCTGGCGGCGGCCGTGCTACTAGCCACCGGTTACGATGGGTCGGTCCCGCTGGTCAACCCGATGTGTGGCAGTGGAACGCTGGCCATCGAGGCGGCGTTGATCGCCTCGGGCCGACCGCCGGGCTTGCTGCGGAGTAACTTCGGATTCATGCACCACAAGGAGTTCGATGCCGACGCGTGGCAAGCCATGCGCCGCGAGGCCAAGAAGATCCGCCGCCGGACGCCACCCGCCCCCATCGTGGCTACTGATGTCGATCCCGAGGCGGTCCGCGCTGCCAAGAAGAACGCCGAAACTGCGGGCGTGCATCGCATGATCGACTTTGCGGTGTGCGACTTCGCGGAGACTCGCATGCCGCATGACAAGGGGATCGTGATCCTCAACCCCGAGTACGGCGAACGGCTCGGAGAGGTGTCGGCGCTGGAGAGCACCTACAAGAGCATAGGCGATTTCTTCAAACAGAAGTGTTCCGGCTGGACCGGCTACATTTTCACGGGCAACATGTCATTGGCCAAGAAAGTCGGCCTGCGAGCCTCGCGGCGCTTCGAGTTCTTCAACGCCAAAATCGAATGCCGCTTGCTCAAGTACGAATTGTACGAAGGTACTCGCCGAACTCCGGAATAAAGCCACGCCACTGGCGTTCCCCGCGACAGATCGGTAGGAGCATCTCGATGCACCTATTCTGGGGACATCCGCGACTGTCCACGGTGCATTGAAATGCACCATGGGCTACTCACTAACTACCTACACGGGGGCAAACCCGCAAGTCCAGTCCCATAATGAGCGTGGGCTGAGATCGGTTGTCGCGGCGACGACCGACAGGCGACATCTACGGGCATTCGCTGCAGTCCGCGCAGCCGAACAGCTCGACGATGTACACACAGGTTTGGTCCCAGGTCACCTCGCAGCAGAAGGAGTCTATATTGCAGACGCACTCGGCAACGCCACCGTCGTCGGGCTCACCACAAACGGAATCGCACCCCGGCTCGGAGTGGACCTCGCAGCAGTCTCCGACCGGTTCCGGGCACGGCGGATCGCCACCGCCTCCAGCGCTGCACTCACCCGGGCTTCCGCCACCGATTGGGCATTCTATCGGCGGAATGCAGAGGCCAAAACGGGCCAGCACATAGCCGGAGTCCAACGGATCGATGCCCCCGTCACAGTTCACGTCATACTGGCAATTGGCCGGATCCGAAGCATCCAGGCCGAACCGCGCCAGAATCGCACCGCCGTCCAGCGGATCGACCGCCCCGTCGCCGTTGACATCACCGTCGCACAGAGCCGGTGAATCGCAGCACACCGGGAGCTCGGACTCGCCGGGGATTCCCGTGGCAATGCCCATGGAATCAATCATCACTCGGATACTGTCTATCTCGAGCGGGAGCTTCGGATCCGACGGGAAAACAGCAAGGAAGCTGACCGCCGCGTGGGTCGGATCGATGATTTCGAGGGTGATCGAATCCTGCACGATTTCAGCGAGATGATGAAGGTCGTCGGTCACCCCATCCACGCTGATGCCGGGGGTAAAGGCGTGGAAGAACGTCTCCAGATCCGGCGGGATGTCCGCCCCGGTAAGCCTCGCCACAGGATGGACCCCGAAGTAGGTGTCTCCGAATCCCGGAACCGCTGCGTGCAGTATGAAATTAATTATCTCGGTGTCGATCTCCACATGGTTCGAAAGAACCTCGATGGTGAAACCGACCTCGAACAAACTGTCCACGACGGTGGCCGGCCCTTTCATAGCCGATCCTGCCGCCGTGATCCGGGCTTTGTCCTGGTGCAGATTGATCGACTCGAAACTCGTCGACAACACGCCCGCCTCTTCGGTGGTGATGGTGACGTCCGGTATGCTCACGGACATGTCGAACAGATGAGTGGGCATGCAGCCGGCGAACGACACGCTGTTCGACGCCTGCAAGACCGCGGCCACCATCACTCCTCCATCGGGGCAGTCAAGGTCGGGCGGCACGGTGGAGTCGGCCAGCAGCACACTTGCGGCACACGCTGCGGCTGGATCACCATTGGAGAACGTCCCTTCGACTATCACCCGCGACTCGCTGCAGGAGCCGCTCTGACACATGGGCCAGGACCGCTGGGCGATTTCGACCAGTCTCGACTCACCCGGTTGGAGCATAATCTCCTTGGTGATCACCGGGATGCCGTACGAGGGGGGATCGGGAGGCAGCGGGATCCACGACAAATCCATGTCTTCCACGAAGGCGATCGGGAAGTTGTCCCCCTCGCCCGGATCGGCAAGGGCAAACGGGCCGGTCCCGAGCCCGGTCTCGTCGTTCTCGCTTTCCGGCAAGCGCGCCGTCTGCTCGGAGTCGGCCGTGAGAGTCACCGTCACCGACTCGGTCGGGTCGTTGTTGGTCAGCAGATACGAGTGGATCCGTTGGTCACCCGGGTGAGCGATTTGGATCTCCGCCGTCAGCCGCTCCAGGTCCATCCGGGGGATGAACTCCCCGGGGTTGTCGGGATCCTCGATTCCCTCGACCAGGCACACGACGGTGTCGCCGGTGCCAGTAGTCGCCGAAAAGTCCGCCCAGGTGGTCGCAGCCCCTCCCACGATCGTACACACATAGAAGGCCGGCGGTGGCCCTGCAAGCGCTGGGAAGGCCACTGGAACCGCGGTCGTGTACGTCCCCGGTGTCGTTGTCGTAATGGTGATAGCCCCAAATGGGGGCGGGATAACAAGGGGAACGCAAGCACCGCCCAGGGTGATTGTGGTCGCGAGCGGAAACGGACACGGCGGGGGCGGAGGAGCAGGCGATGCCGCAATCAGTACGGTCACGGGCACCGGGAGGATGAATGGGGGCGTCGGGGGCACGAAGGTGAAGACCGTGGGCGGCGTCTTCATGAGCACCGTGCTCTTGCCGCACACCGGTGGGGGCGGTGTGCCCGTGCAGGCCGACACCGGCTGGGGGATCGACCAGGTGGTGATCGCGGCCACGCACAGGGCCAGCCCTGCCAATTCGAATGGACGATACGCCCTCACCCTTGCTCGTACTGGCCAACACTTGCGGAACGTTCTTATCATCAATGCTTTCATCGGTTGGTCTCCTGTGCGTCGGGACAAACCGGCGCCGGGCCGTGAAGGTCAAACCCAAAAAACCATTTATCCATGCTGATATCCTATTATGTGCGCGTCTTCATGGCCGAGGTTTCATGGTCGCCGCGTCTTCATTCGGAGTAGTCGAGCCTGACGCCTACGTGGCGCACTGCATGGAAGTTGGCGATCCCGCGACCGCCTTGGAGCGCGCTGTTACCGCCTAAAGGAATGAACACGTTCTTTCGCCCCCGTCTGGTTCAAGCGAAATGCAGTTGTCACCAGCCTGTCGAACCAAAGTCCAGACCATGGCTGAGACAACCCGAGTCTGCTCCCATTCTACCGGAATGGCGGCGAGCGTGTCAAGCGCGTGCCCAGCATCGAAGGAAAACCAATGCGACAACGCTGTTTTGGCCGCGGATCGCTGCTGGAGCTGCCAAAACGCGGCTGCTGGATTCGACGAATCGGCGATTGCGGGCCGCAATCGAGGGTTCTTGCGCTGTCATACCTGTACCGGTCAAAGAAGTGCGTGAGGGCGCAGCGCCCCGAGGAACAAGACGACACCCATTAGGCCTCCCGCGTCAAGGCCCGGAAACTCCCCCTTAGCTTGTTCTCCTCTCCTTTGGGGGAATACCCCGCTGTTCAGCCGCACGGGCCAAACCGGGCCAGGACAAAACCGACATCCAGCGGATCGACGAGCCCGTCGGCGTTCATGTCGGCGGCGTCGCAGTCCTCATCACCGGTGCGGACGGGACAACCGAAGCGGGCCAGCACGAAGCCGGTATCCAGCGGGTTCACCAACCCGTCGCCGTTGGCGTCGCCTTCGCAGACCACCTCCTCGATCTGGAACTCGTAAGCGCCCATGTCCACGACGGGCAGGCCCAACTCGCCGGGATTGCCCGTGTCTTGCGTGGCTGGGTCGTCCACAAAGCGTGGGTTGCCGTCGAGGTCGTGGGGAATGGGCTCGGACGTGTCCCCGTCGGCGTCGAGGTCGGTGGTGTCAAGCGGTACCGCCTCGTTGTCTGCGGCATCGATGCCGGGTGAGCCCGAGAGGAGTCGAAGATCATCATCTTCGGTTCCCGGGATGCCATCCCCGCCGGCGGAATCCACAAAGAGCGGATCCTCACCGATGTTCCCGTTGCCCTCCAAGGTATCGAGACCCTGGATGCAACTGTAGTTGACCTGCGGTGTGCCGCCGTGGATCTGGGAAGATTCGTCCATGCCTCCTTCGTCGCTGTTCTCCCAGAGGATGCAGTTGGTGAGTGACGGGACCACCGAACTGACTGAGTTGTAGATGCCGCCGCCACTTGCTGATGCCGTGTTGCCCGCGAAGGTGCAGTTGATCAACACCGGCTCGGTGCCAAGCCCGATGTTGTACATTCCACCGCCGAACGATACAGAACTATTGCCGCTAAGCACGCAGTTGGTGAGCGCCGGGCTGCTGAACAGATTGTATACTCCACCACCACTTCCCTGGGCAACGTTCCCGGCGATAACGCAATTCGTGAGTAGGGGATCGGCACTCAAATTGTATAGACCTGCCCCGCTCCCGTCGGCGGCGTTGGCTATCAGCGTGCAGGCCGTAAGCTGCGGGGCAGCCCCGGCCCCGTTGAACATTCCCGCGCCGTCGTCGGCCGCGGAGTTGCCCGTGAGAAGGCAGTTGGCCAGCGTGGGACTACCCCCGTCATTATAGATGCCGGCCCCGTCGTCGTCCTCACCGCCACCATTGGCATTCCCGGCGGTGATAATGAACCCGTCGAGGAGAGCGGTGGCATCCGTTCCGCCGGCGGTCACGACGTGGTAGCTGTTATCGTCGTTGTCCTCGAAATCGGGACCGTCGTTGCCGTTCAGGTCGCCGCTTAGAATAGTTTCGTTCGTCCCCCAGTCCCGCTGGTCAGGGCTGGTTTCCGTCCCGGCGAAGCCGCCGTAGAGTGCAACGTTGTTGATGAGCTGGAAGGTGGCCCCGCGGTCCCCGCCCCATTCCGCAGGCGTGTAGGTGCCGGCCGCCACCCAGATCTGCGTCACCAAGCCGCCGGACTCCCCCGCAGCCATCAAGGCCGCTTGCAGGTCGTCGTAGGCCGTCTCCCAACTGAGCCCGCACTGTCCCGGCGGCGCATGGTCGTCCACGAATCGAATCGCATCGCACTCGTCCGGAATATCGTCACCGTTGCAATCGCCACTCATCCCTCCATCAATGTCGCATTCGTCGGGGACACCGTTGCCGTTGCAGTCCGGGCTGTCGCCGTCGGCCACGTCGCACTGGTCTGGGTATCCGTTCGCGTTGCAGTCGTCCTCCAGCTCGAGGCACTCATCCGGAATCCCGTTCGCGTTGCAGTCCAGGCTCGTTCCGGCGACGATGTCGCAACTATCCGCTACGGCGTTGCCGTTGCAATCCGGCTCACACTCGTCCGGGATCTGGTTGCCGCTGCAGTCCTGGCTGGTCCCTTCCAGGATGTCATCCATGTCAAACACGCCGTTGCCGTTGCAGTCACAGACGAACACGTAGGCCGAGCCCGCGTAGGATCCGGTGCCGTCACCACCAGACGCCCCAATAACAACCAGGGCGCCGCCAATGGCCACGGAGGTTCCGAACCGGTCGCTCCACCCTCCGTCCGAGGCCAGGAACTTGCCGGCCTCAGTCCAATGGGTTTCGCCGAACCGGTAGAGGTATGCCGAGCCGGAGCTGGTGCCGTTCTCGTCGTCCAGTCTCGCTCCCACGATCGCCCAGTGGCCGGTGATGCCGACGGACCAGCCGAAATCGTCATCGCCGGCGCAGTCCGAAGCCACCAGCTTGGCCTGCTCCACCCAATCGGTGCCCTCCCGCGAGTAGATATAGGCCGACCCTGGACACTCCGCGAAATAGTCATCAGCAGGTGCCCCAATGATGGCCAAGTCCCCGCTCATGGCCACGGAGTATCCGAACATGTCACCTTCGGTATTGTCCGCCGGGACCAGCTTGATCTCCTCGATCCAATCCAGCCCATCGAAGTGGAACACGTACGCCGAGCCCGACCCCACGTTGAAGGCGTTGTCCATGTCCCAGAACGCTCCGACGATGGCCGTGTCGTCGCTGACGGCTACGGACTGGCCGAAAAGGTCACCCTCCTGTCCGTCTGAGGCGAGCAACTCGGCTTCTTCGACCCAAAGGCTCCCATCGAAGCGGTAGACGTAGGCCGACCCGGTGGCGAAGCCACTGGCCCCGACGACGGCCAAGGCGCCGTCGATGGCCACCGAACTGCCGAAGAACGTGTCATCGATCCCGGCGTCCGACTCGACCAGCTTGGTCTCCTGGATCCAGTCCGTTCCGTCGAAGCGGTAGACGTAAACCGAGCCGGAGTCGTCGCGGGCGGCGCCCACGAGTATCACATCGCCATCGACGGCCACCGAATACCCGAACGAGTCATCGCTCTCCCCGTCCGAGGCCAACAGCTTGGCCTCCTCGATCCAGTCGGCGCCGACCAGACGATATACGTAGACCGAGCCCGCGTCGGTCCCGTTTTCGTTGTCATCGTCATCTGCCCCGACGACCAGCACGTCGCCACTGAGGGCGATGGCTTTCCCAAACCGGTCATTGGACCCGCCGTCCGAGGCCAGCAATTTGGTTTCAGTGCAGCTACCGTCCACCAACTCGCATTCGTCGGGGACGACGTTCCCGTTGGAGTCCTGGCTCGTTCCGCTGGCGATGTCGCAACTGTCCGCTACGGCGTTGCCGTTGCAATCCGGCTCGCACTCGTCCGGGATCTGGTTGCCGGTGCAGTCCTGGCTGGTCCCTTGCCAGAGGTCAACGAGGTCGAACACGCCGTTGTCATTGCAGTCACAATCGAAGACATACGCCGAGCCGGAGTTCCACCCGTTGTCGAAATCCGAGTACGCACCGACCATGATCGCAGCACCGCTGATGGCGACGGAGGCGCCAAACAGATCACCGCTCGCCCCATCCGGGGCTAGTAGCTTGTCCTCCTGGATCCACTCCATCCCGTCAAACAGATAGACGTAAACCGAACCGGTGGCGCTCAGTTGGTTGGCACCGTAGATCGCCCCGACAACCGCCACGTCACCGCTGACGGCGACCGAGTAGCCAAAGAAGTTCTCGCTCGCCCCGTCCGAGGCCAACAGCTTGGCCTCCTCGGTCCACCCGATCCCGTCAAACCGGAAGACGTAGGCCGACCCGGAGTCCTCCCCGTTGTCGTCATCCGCAAACGCCCCGACAACAACGACGTCACCGCTGATGCGTACCGGGTTACCAAAGTAGTCCTCGCTCGCTCCGTCCGAGGCCAACAGCTTTGCCTCCTCGACCCATCTCGATTCATCGGGCTCGAAGCGGAAGACGTAGGCCGAGCCGGAGTTCTCCCCGTTGTCGTCAACAAAACTCGCCCCCACAACCACCACGTCGCCGCTAACCGCGACGGGGAAGCCGAAATGGTCAATGTTCATCCCGTCGGAGGCCAGCAGCTTGCCCTCCTCGACCCAATCGGTTCCGTCGAAACGGTAGATGTACGCCGAGCCGGAGCTGGACCCGTTGTCGTCATCCCCCAACGCCCCGATGATGACCAGGCTGCCCTCGAGGGCGACGGACGCACCGAACAGGTCATCCTCCGCCCCGTCCGAGGCCAGCAGCTTGGCCTCCTCGATCCACTCCCACCCGTCAAACCGATAGATGTAGGCCGAACCGGAGTCGTCCCCGTTGTCGTCATCCTCAAACGCCCCGACAACAGCCACGTCGCCGTCGATGGCCACCGAGGCACCGAATCCATCATCGCTCGCTCCGTCCGAGGCCAAGAGCTTGGCCTCTTCGATCCACAGGCTCCCGTCATACCGGTAGATGTAGGCCGAGCCGGAGTCTTCCCCGTTGTCGTCGTCCTCATACGCCCCGACGATGGCTACGTCGCCGCTGAGGGCCACGGAGAGACCAAAATAGTCCTGGCTCGCTCCGTCCGAGGCCAGCAGCTTGGTCTCGCTACACTCCTGGCCAAGAGTCACTGGCGACCCAAAGCCCGGGCCCACCAAGAACACCATCCCGACAAGGACCATCGCCCGGTGAAGTATCCGCGACATTACTAGTCTCCTGTACCTTATTCCGGTGACCACCCACGTCGTGAACGACGCTTGTCCTTTACGGAACACCAATCCCGGCTGTCCACGGTGTTTGTTTTCAGGAGTAGACAGAGGTTCCTTCACGAACGTGCCACGCGATACCGAATCCCCAGGCCTCGTCCCGGCGCCGGCCGAAGTCGAGGAAACTATGCACCAACCCGACGATCTGGTGTGCAAGTGCAAGCCATGTCCCGCACGCAGAGCCCACGGTGTTTCCGCCTGCCTATTACAACGCTTCTGGGGACGTGAATCTAACACTCGGCGTCAGGTTTTCTTGGGATGCCACGAGGATCGATGTGGATGCGCAGGAGCGGCGAAGGTGCCGTCACCATCGTTCAGGGTGCATCTCGAGGCAACTTTTTGAATGCCTCGACTGTCCGCGACTCACTGCGGGCGCGTTGGGTGATCGCGACTACGGACACTCGCCGAACCGGGCCAGGACAAAACCGAGATCCAGCGGATCGACGAGGCCGTCGCCGTTCATGTCGGCGGTATCGCAATTCGGATCGCCGGCGCCCACGTTGCATCCGAATCTGGCCAGCACGAAGCCCGAATCGAGCGGGTCGATCAAGCCGTCACCATTGGCGTCGCCCTCGCAAGACTCGCACTCATCCGGAATACCGTTCCCGTTGTCGTCGGCGGACACCTCGATCTCGTACTCGACCGAGACGACTATGAACGAGCCGAAGCACAGGTTCACGACCTCATCCGTCGGGACTAATCCGATCACCGCATCATTCCCGTCCACAGCGGCGTTGTACGTTGCGGGCGATAGCACTAGTTGATCCACTTCCGGTGTGTCAGGACACTCAGTCGCATTGTCTGTGAAGATCATCCCGACAAAGGTGCCGTTGATGTCGACGTCGATCCACTGCGTCTCCAAGTTCAAATCCGCCACCGCGCTAAACGATAGGGTGACCTCATCGATCGCCAGTGGCGCCGCAGGAATCGTGTACGATTGAGGGTAGTTCCCGCCGATCGGTGATAGCTCCTCCGATACGGAGGTAAACGGCGTAATCAGGTCACATGCATCCGGGGTACCGTTCTCGTTGCAGTCCTCCTCCAGCTCGATGCACTCGTCCGGAATCCCGTTGGCATTGCAGTCCTCGCTGAGCCCTTGAGCGATGTCACATGAGTCGATGATGCCATCCGAATTGCAATCCGGCTCGCACTCGTCCCGCATCCCGTTGGTAAGATTCAGCAGTACGGAGACGTTGTCGCTGTCAAAGTTGGCCACCACGAGGTCGGCGGCGCCGTCCCCATCCAGATCGCCGATGGCCACGGACCGGGGGGTATCCCCCACGCAGTTTAGCACATCGTCGGCGAAGGTGCCGTCGCCGTAGTTCAGCAGTACGGAGACGCTGTCGCTGTCTAGGTTCGCCACGGCCAGGTCGGCGTCCCCATCTCCATCCAGATCGCCGATGGCCACGGAAATGGGCTGATCCCCAGTGCCATAGAGCACATCAGCAGCAAGAAACGTGCCGTCGCCGTTGTTCAACAGTACGGAGACGTTGTCGTCGTCATAGCTCGCCACGGCCAGGTCGGCGTCCCCATCCCCGTCCAGATCGCCGATCGCCACGGAACTAGGAAAGTCCCCCGTGCCGTAGAGCACATCGGCAGCGAACGTGCCGTCGCCGTTGTTCAGCAGTACGGAGACGTTGTCGTCGCCCCAGTTCGCCACAGTCAGGTCGGCGTCCCCATCCCCGTCCAGATCGCCGATGGCTGCGGAACGGGGCCGATCCCCCGTGTCATAGAGCACATCGGCGACAAAAGTGCCGTCGCCGTTGTTCAGCAATACGGAGACGCCGTCGTTGCTGAAGTTTCCCACGGCCAGGTCGAGGTCACCATCACCGTCGAGGTCGCCGATGGCGACGGCACCGGGTTTATCCCCGGTGCCGTAGAGCACATCGTCGCCGAATAGCGGCGTACAATCAGCGATGGCCATCCGTGGAAAGGCACTACCGACGCCAAAAACGACCAAAGCGAACCCGCCAGACACCACTCCGACCTGCACTGTTCGTGTCATCGCAATTCCTCCGCTCCAATGCGTTTGCCGACTAGCATTTCCCACAAGTGAGATGCGACGGTTTCCGTACCGTGGATAGATAGCGGGAGAGTAACATTTTACCTTCCCCGTCCGTCGCATCCGACCCAATCAGCCATGCTACCAGATCCGGCTACCCAAGTCAGGCGCAAGTAGAGCCAGGAGCGGACTCAAAATCGGCGTTGTGGCATCGGAGACCGCCTTTCTGCCCCCATGAGCCCCCAAGTAGGCAGGATGCCCACACGGCGGCATGTGCTTCTGCTGGTGCTTCTGGGCGGTCTACCAAGTCCAATCTCTCTCCTTCCGCCGATCAAGTCCACCCAGAGTAACGGGGCGGATCGTGGCGACCGTCCAGGAGGTTGCGGGAGAGTCTTCAGGGCCACTCATGAACCGGCAGGTCACCCGACGACTCGACCGTGAGCTGAGGGCAGTTGGCTATCCGGTCAGGATCGGCATACTCGTACACCCAGGCGGTCACTTCCCCGCCAGCTTCCAATCGGATGATCGCTTTCTTGCGGTCGTACAGGTTGCGCTCCTGATCACCATCGTAGCCCTCAATGCGGTCGGCGATGGCTAAGGCTTCCTCCTCCATCTCAAGTACAACGCCCTTGACCAACCCATGCCCAGGAATCAGCGCTGGATAGGCACCGAGATCAATCAGAACTCCATCGGTTGAAGCAGGTCGGCTGGATCGGACGAGACGCTCGATCATGCTGAAGTTGCCGTGCCCGGGCTTCAGGGTTCCGTAGACAAAGAGCCGGGTTGTGGTCGCTTCAGTCATCGGTTCCTTGTGTTCCTGCGAGTGTTCGACCAAAGGCTTTCATTTCCCGCCGAAAACGAGCGTAACCGGCAAGCTGAAGTGTGCGAAGCCCAATGCCGCACCGTTCGGAACACTTTTGGCCAGCCGGTAATCGTGGCTGCTCGCCATTCGCCCGAAACCTTCGATTCCAACGGATTGGCGGTCGTCTTCGATTCTCGGTGGCACTGGGCACGGTCTCGGGGCAGAAGCAAATACTCCCGATTCGTCGGCGCGGCGGGAGCAAATTGGAAGAAAGTGTGTTCGCCCAGTTCCATCAGCCGGAGATCGTGCCGGAGGTGACTGACACGCGTCCCACATCGGTGGGGCGAATCAGCATGTGGCCACGATGGATTAGCCGGGAGAACTGCCGGGGGAAACACTGGCGGAAGAGGTTGATGGACCATCGACAGGCATCAGCCTCGTCCTTGCCAAGAGCATGGGCGAATTCATGGAGGTAAGTCACGACGGACAGCTTGCCGCTCATGATGATGAGGTGCATCTTCGGCAAGTAGTAGCTGCCTCCACTGCTCGTGCCATCGAGCTGTTCGAAACGGAGGTCCGGCTCAGGGACGTTGTACGCAGTCGCCAAGTCATGAGTCACCTTGATGAATTTCTCTTTCCGCTTTTCGAGCGAACCCGACCACGGTTTGGACGATGCAAATGCTCGGACGGCCCGTAGCGTGGCCGGGCGGAATCGCATTTCGGAATCAATCACTTCGATGACCGTCTCAGGGTAGTCGCCTTGCATGCCTGGGCTCCTTTCGTTTGGTCTTGTCAGGCCGCCTTGACAGCAGCTTTCAAATCGGCGGAAGAATTGAAGTGTTTCCATCGTCGCAGTAAGAACTTTCCGGCATCCCGCACTTCTTTGTCGATCTTGTTGTAGATCCTGGAGTTTGTTTTGAGGCCCGTCGTCACCAACAACGAGTTGAGCCCCACCTGCGTGTTGCCCATCGGCTGCGGCTTGTAGTGGCAAGACCGATTCACCGCATGTTCCACCCATCGTTGCGTTGCGAGAATCCAGGGCTTGATCTTGGTCCAATCGGTCGTGCCGCCGTGAATGCGCCATTCGACCGTCATGCGCTCCTGGTTCACTAGACTGCTCAGATTCAATCCGGAATACCGGTCGGATCGTGACAGCTTGCGGCAGAGTGCATCGTAGCTGTTGCAGGAATCAAGGCTCCTAGCCTCTTCGGGGCGAGGTGGACGGCAGAATGCGTTGGACTGCCGACTCGGAGCAACAAGCCCGTAAATGACCGGATGAAAACGCCACCACAAGTGCTGGAGGCTCCTGACCACTTGGGGACGAGTCTCAACTTCTGGTAGATGGTGGTGGATATGGAGCCCGCAACTGGCGTTGGTCCGGGCGCCGCAATACCGAATGATGTCTAACGCCTGCGGCAGGACTCGCTCGACCTCCTCCCACAGCATTGGGGCGGTCTTGGCTTCGATCTTGCTCCAGGTCAGTCCCCGGTACCGGCTCTCGTCACGGATGGACGTGTCATGCTCGATGGCGAGTTGACAGTCTCGTGGCACTGATCGGTGGGTATACCCTCGTGAGCATGCTCGGACGCCATGATTCGTCAGGACTTCAGCAAGAAGGGCCTGCACGTCCTCACTGCTTCCCCGGCCAATGATCGGGAGGACGCACTCGATTTCGATTCCCATTTTCCGTTGTCGATTGATCGCTGCTTCCATGTCCCGAACGTACCGCGTTCCGGACCCTCGCGCAAGTTTAAAAGCATCGATTTCATCAGTTGCGTTTACACCTTTGCCAGGTAGCAGCGAAGCTGCGGTGTGGGCTAGCAGCGAAGCTGCGCCCTCGGCTAGCAGACCTTCGCCAACGGTCACCAACGGTCAAATATCTTCAACGTCGATACAGGGTGCCTCGATCCAACGGCACACACCGATGGTCCGCTTCGGTTCGCGATCATTCCGCCTGAGCCCAAACGGTCGCTCCATCATCATCAATCCTGATGTGAATTTCGTTGGCACGACAGCAAACGGGACAATCCTCGACGTAGTCCTGCGTTGCCCCGGCTGACAAATCAAGGGGGATTACGATTTCCTCGCCACACGAGGCGCAAGTGTAGGTGGCTTCATCAATCATTCCGGCGATGCTAGTGACGAAGGAGACATCTGTCGTGATCCGGTCCTACTCCCACCGGCGAAGTCCTTGACGGATGCCTCCGTGGCACGCAGCAATCTGGCAAGCTGCTCCTGATAGAACTTGCTCAAACCAGCCGCCTTTGCACCTTCCAAGACGAGCCTCCGGTATCGAGGTGTGACCGGCATGTCCACGTCGAGTCGGTGATCGGGGTTGACGATGTAGGTGATGGCTCGAAGGGGCTGTCGTCGATCACGGTTCAACACCTCGACCACGACCTCCTGGTAGCGATCCGGCCAACCCTCCTTTGCTCGAATGACATCTCGAACGGCGGGAGAGATCTGAATGACCACGCCTTCCACCATCGATCCCTCGGCCAACTCCACGTTACAGGCTGCCGCACCGTGGGTGCAGGACACATAATTGGATCGGAGCTGGTGGTCTTCAAGGATCGCAACTTCGTGGGCGCCGAGTCCATCTGTGTCCACGCCATGGCTGGTGACGTAGTCTCGGAGATGATCGAAATTCAGGTTGCTACCGTAGGCAAAGTAGTGCATGGAGTGATTGTATCGCGACGGCTAATCGGTGTCGAGCCACGGCGATGAAGACGGTCGATCCAGCGTTGAAACGAGGTTTTCAGCCAAAAACGAAACGAATAATAATAAGGATTACGGCACCGCGCATCGATAGACCCCTGGTTCATACGGTTCACGGCCCCAAAAACGTCTTTGCACAGAACTATTCGGTGCAATGGCGCACGACTCGCCGCAGGCCCGAAAGAAGGAGCCTCGGAGTCATCCTCGAATAACAGGGATACGGCATTTGGGGACCAGTTGCGCCGAGAAAAGGAGAGCAAGATGGACACAGATTTCATCCCTGCGAGCCCGTGGCTCAATCCCGTCATAGACGACGGCATTTACAACGCAACTATCGAGGACATTACCGAGAGCACGTACGGACCAGACGACAACCGGTTCGTGAGGCTTCTTCTCTGGCTGGACGAGCCAGCGATTCACTTGGCGACGAACTTCTATCGACCAAGAGACTCACGGTCGCAGTATCGGCTGAACTACCTGTGCCGCTGCGTGGACTGCGACTTGCTGGACGTCTTCGATGCTCCATATCTGCTTGAACGACGGGAGCTTCGCGTTGAGATCTGCGTCACCAGGCCACATGACGGCGTGGGCCGTTTGTATAGCGATGTGAAGTCGTTCATTCCCCCCGAAGGCCATCTTCATGCGAACGAGGACAACATCGAACAGGCGAAGAAGGAGTATGCTGGGCGTCACCTCCACGAGGGTGATGCCAGAATCTGATTCC
>JADFPW010000303.1 GCA_022562105.1 Planctomycetota bacterium | reverse complement strand
CGACTCAGGGTGTACCGATGGTGCATTCCCAGATCGAGCAGGGATACGTTACGATCGTCGAAGCCGCCCTCGAACAAGAAGCGCGAAAACGCCGCCGTCATTCCCAGGGTGTGTCCGGGCTTGCGCAACACGTCGAGATCGCCGTTCAGATGAAAGGCGACGAACGGCTCGATGGAATCGTCGAAGATCTCGTACTCGGCCGACGCCCCCCACCGATCCCGGCGAACCTTGAGTCCGATGCGGTGACGTTCGAGCCGATCCTCCTCCAACGGCACGCCGGTCGAGTGGTCTACCTCCTGGATTCGATACTGCAGATCGTAGTACGGGGTCAGCCCGTTGCTGAAATCCTGGGCCAATCCAAAATCGATCCGATGGTTGTCCAACTGTCCGTCGGTCGGCGTGCGATACAAGTAATCGATCAGCACGGTATCGTCGTCGGCGATTCGCCCGCTGGGATTCCGGGCCAGGAGCAACCGATCGCCCAATTTCGACGGAAAATAGTCCAGGCCGGCCGAATAGAACGTCGTTCCCGTGATATCCGTGACCACCAGGCTTTGGGGCTGCACGTTGCGCTGCAACAGGCGAATGGGTCGCGGATCGCGGAATGTCCCCGCTTCATTGCTGACGAATCTCAGGCCGTCATCGCCGTCGTAACGCGTCGAGTCAAACCGGTAGGACAGGTTGGCCCGCAGCCGGCCGTAGGGGTTCTTGCGATTGTACTGGAAGTCGATGCCCGTCCCCCACTGGTACGTTTCGAGGTCGTCTTCGGTCTTTTCGTGGAGGCCGAACAGGTCGTACGTGGTCGTCAGGTTGGTGAACAACTGATGAACCAGTTGGAAATCAGCCCGGTGGGAGTCGATCTTCAACCGATCGAACTCCTCCTGGTAGAACTGGTAGGTGTAGCGCGTGCTCAGATTCTTGTTGTGCTGCAGCGTCAGTTGAGGCCCGAACTCCAGCAGATCCCGGGCCAGGTCTCCCTGCTCGGTTCGATAGCGCAGCAGCGTATGAAGATTGTGCCGATTCTCGGCTCCGAAGTTCAGATCGTGACGCAGGATGAACTCGTCGTGTCGGGTGTCGAAGTCGAAGTTGGAGCCCTGATACTCCTGTTGCAGGCGGCCGTGCTCGTAGGAATAGTCCAACGTCTGCGAGTCACTGATCAGCCACTGGCCTTCCAGGCGTAGCGTGTAGTCTCCCAGATGCTCGTCGTTGAACGGATCCCGATTGCCCGTGCGATCGGTGTCGCTCTGCTCATAGGTGAGTCGTATGGGGAACTTCTTGTGCTTGAATACCCATGATGTCCCCCACCGGTTGCGTTTCTCGCGCAAGCTGGGCAGGAAACGACGGGCGATGCGATCGTCGGACCGGCTGGCGTAGACCGATCCGGAGATGGTCTTGGCGGACAGCAGATTGAGACGCAGATCGTAGGTGGTCAGGTAACCCCCATCGCTATCCGTCTCGCCTCCGACTCTGCGCTGCTCCTCGAACCGACTCTGGGTCAGCCCGAAACTCAACTGACCTTCCATTTGCATCAGGGCGGGATGAAGAATGTCAGCGTCGAATCGGAGCCCGAATGTCTCCTCGAAGATCCGGTCGCGATTGGTTTGTCGCCCGGTCGTGCGACCCCGCGAGTCCCGGCTGCGAACGCGAGTTTGCTCGACGCGCCCCGCAAACTCCAGATACCCCTCCAGACGGTGCAGATGGAAGATGCCGGGCTCGATAGGCTCGTCGGCCGCCGGTCCGTTCTGCTGGGCAAACGCAGAGCCCACCCCGGCCACGCCTATTAGCGCACCGATAGCCCCCCACCATTGAAGCGGACACGTATAGTGCGCCCCGCCGCTCTTTGCCACCGTGATCCCCGTTGCCTGCACGTAGGTCGGGCTTCGCCCGACACAACATCTACACCGGCGATGTCGGGCCGAGCCCGACCTACGCCTCGGTTTGCCGCACCGCACTCACCGATCCGCCTCTATTTGCTTAGACCGAACGAAAATGACCAGTTGCCATCGTTGTTCCTTGGTCAGCTTGTTTTCGAACCCAGGCATGCTCGGATCGCCGATCACGACTCGGCCCTGAGAGACCGCCTCAAAAATCTCAGCGGCCTTCTCGTCCGCGAAGTTAGCCCACCCGCGTCGGCGGACCTCCCGCAGGAGATCGACTTTCTTTTGCCGGCGGAAGGCGATCCATCCGTCCCCAGTCAGACTTGGGCCGTGGCACCTGATGCAATTGATGGTGAAAAGGTCGGCTCCGGCTCGGATCAGCTCCGCGTCATCCGGATCGAATGACGAGGGAAGCTTCTCGTCGGACAGGGCGTCGTCGGCCTCCTTCGCCTCGGCCACGCTGATCCCCAGTTTTATGGCCTGGGCAGCGAAGAACGCTTCTCGGAGGTCGGCGAAGTCTTCCGGCTCGACTCCTGGACGCTCGGTCGTGTCGACCTCGTTCACCGGATCCGGCTTCGAATCGCCCGGTGCCACTGGCGGCTTGTCCGCCAGTGCCTGCGCCGGAACGAAATCCCGCAACAACATGTGCGCTCGGTCGCTGTAATGCACCTCGTGGCACTCGGTGCAGCTTCGCCCGGCGGCGGCCGCATGCGTCGGGGTTTCGGCCAACTCGGTGGGGTGACACTCCCAGCACAAGTCCGGCTGCGGGCTTCGCAGCAAGGCCGACTCCTCCGAGCGATGCGGATGATGGCACGCCCGACACTCGGTATCCAAATCCTCCATATGCGGGCGCCGAGTGCTCTCGAAGAACGGGGCGTGGCATTGCCGACAAGCGGTGTCGATCGACGCATCGAACGACATTCCCGCATCCGCGACATGGCACTCGGTACATTGCTGCATCTCGTATGGGGGGTGCAGAATCCACCCATCGGTTGGCCTGGCGGTGGCCAGAGCGGGCATCGGGTCGGCCACCGCCACCGCTGGCGCGGCCGTACTCGCGTGCCCATCAATGGCGGCGGGGTCTGGAACCTCGAAGAAAAAGTGCATCAGGCGATCGCGGGCACCCTCGCTGCACCCGATAACCGTGATCAGCGCGATGGTCAGGACGCTTGTAGCGGTGTAGAATAGAGCGGCTGGCTTGGGCGGAGAGACCTTCGAGAATGCCATAAGACGCTTCGACCTTCCGAATTCAAGGGGTCGATACCAACGGACCCCTGGCATTCTGGCGAAGGAGTCCAAGCCGTCAAGGTCTTCTCGTGGATCCCAGGAATACAAACACATGCAGTGGTCCGCGAATCCCACGGGACTGCGCCGCGATTCGGCGTGCGCGGTTGCTGGGGCGAGTAGCACTGCGCTAGAGCAGTGGCACACCTGGCGGTCGCCATTGAACAGGAGGCTTAGGGAGCGATGAGAGCGTCACAAACAATGTGGCACCGGTTTCTAACCGGTGGAGCAGCCGGCGCACCCAGATTCACGCTGTTGCTGGCTGTCGCCGCAGCCCTGATCGTCGAGTCGGCGACCGTCATGGCCCAGTGTCCCGATCCACCCTCGGACTTGATCCTGGTCACCGAGATGGCCAACGACGGCAGCAACACCTTCGTCGAACTTTACAATCCGGGCGTGGCTGAGGTCAACTTCACCGGCTGGTGGATCTGCATCAACCCGGATTTTGCGTATGCACCGATCGCCATTGATGAGTCGGATGCGCTTGCGGCCGGGGGTGTGCTTGTCCTCCAACTGGGAGGCGAGCTTGACGAGAATCATGCGGACCGGCTGATCGTCACCGGGCCGGTTGACCTGACCATGGGCGATTTCGCACTATACTTCAGTACCGAGTTCTTTCCGGATTTTGAAAGCCCGGACGATATTCGCGACTATCTGCAATGGGGCGCCAGCGGCCAGAACCGCGAGGAGCAAGGCAATGACGCATGTCTATGGACCACCGGCGACTTTATACCCGCCCCGCTAAGCGGCTCGGCTTTTCAGCTAGACGGTGAGGCCGTCGGCGGCGAACTGACCAATTCCACCGACTACGCGGTGCATAGCTTCGCCCTCAACAATCTAGGTATATTCCCTCCCCCACCCCCCACCGCCACCGGCGACGCCGACGGCGATGAGGACGTTGACCTAGACGATGTGGCCGCCTTCCAGGATTGCAATCCCGCTCCAGAAACCCCCGCCGATTCGACGACCTGCACTCCCTACTTCGACTTCGACGGTGACTCGGATGTGGATTGGGTGGACTTTGCAGCGCTTCAGATCGCATTTACAGGCCCACCCGTGCCGGTCGCCTTGACCATCAGCGGTCCCGACCAGGTGGCCGAGGATTCGACGGCCGACTATTCCGCCACGGTGACTTACACGCTGGGACCGCCCGAGACGCTGACCGACACGGTCGCTTGGAGCGTGGTCCCGCAGACCTACGCGAACATCGACACCGTCGGTGTGCTCACCACGCTCGAAGTCGATGGCGATCAGGCCGCGACCGTCATGGCAGCCTTCGCTTTTGAGGGCACGCTCGTCGAGGACACGCTCACGATCACCATTACCGACGAGACCGAAGCCCCCGAGCCGGTGGATGGCACCATCGCCATCACCGAACTCGCCGGCGACGGCACCAACACCTACGTCGAACTCTACAACACCGGCGACTTCGAGATTAGCCTGACCGATTGGTGGCTATGCCTGAACCCGGGCCTCAAGTACGAGGAGATTGCCGTTGAGTCGTGCGACGTACTCGGAGGACGCGAGGTGCTGGTGATCCAGCTCGGCGGCACACTGGACAGCTCGCTGGCCGACCACGCGATTACGATTAGCCCGACGACGCTGGACGTCGGCGACATCGGCCTCTACGTCGGCGAGGACTTCCTGATATTCAGCGATTCCGACTCTATCCGGGAGTATCTCCAGTGGGGCGCTGCCGGTCAAACTCGCGAAAGCGTCGGCGCCGATGCCGGCTTGTGGAACGCGGGAACCTACGTGGACGGTTCCCTGGCCGACGGCTCGGTGCAGCTACTGGAGGCTGCCGTAGATCTCCCGCTGACCGAAATCGACTCGTTGTTTGTCACCCCATTCTCCCAGCATAGCCTCGGCGTATTCCCCAATCCCGAGCCTTCGTCCGACGACGACCCGGATGAGAACGACGATTCGGAGACGCCGGACGAAGATGATCAGGACGACGACAGTGAATCCCCGGACGAAGATCCCTCCGACCCGAGCGACGACAATGGTGAGGCGGCTTCTGGACCAGGCGATGATGATCCTGTTCCCGGCGACGATGATCCGGAACCACCCGCCGAGGACGAGGTGCCGATCACCACGGGCAGTTCCAACCCCACTCGCGGCGGCCTTTGCGGGCTGTTCGGGATGGTGAACTTGCTGACCCTGATCACCGGCCTGGCGATGCTGAAACGCGTCGGTGTGGCACCGGCATCTTGCCAATACTGTCCGGGATTCTCCGATACCCACCGGACACCTGACACCTGATACCTAACAGATTCCGTACTTGCGCCAGGGGCGCCCTTGTGCTCTAGTAGGCCGCATGGCACGCAGGCCCAACCCCG
>JADFPW010000302.1 GCA_022562105.1 Planctomycetota bacterium | reverse complement strand
CTTGAGAATAGTGATGTTATTGTTCACAACGTAGAAGTTCCCGGAAGGATCATACGCCAGACTGTTAGATCCAAAGGGAGACCCAATGCCATCGGAGCCGTCCAGGACGATGGTACTGCCGCCGTCGGGCGAGAATTCCTGCACGTTACCGTCTCCCGGGTCGTTGTTCGCTCCACGGAGCTTGATCCCCTCGCCCGTTCTCGGTGTAAACGCCAGCCCGTTGGTTTGCCAGAGCCCATCGGTTTCGGAGTCTGCCAGGAGAGTAGTCTCCCCGGTGTCCGGATCCACCTGGACAATCCAGTCACACGCGTTACCTTCGCAGTGCGCTCTAACCGCCACGTAGACGTGCCCTGGGATGAACTCGCCAGCCACGCAAGGCGTCACCACGGCAAGCGCACAGACGAGTACGACAAGATTGATCCGTATTTTCATTCCGCTTCTCCACGAGGTGCTCACACCGGGCTCGCCTAGGCCAAGACGAAGTTCCATTCTCCAACCACGGGCCGCACCCGTCAAGAGGTTTCCTCCTTGCGAATCCCGTACGACGGAGCCGCCCTATCGGACGGCGCGCCCGAAAGCGAGGTATTCGGGGCTGCGCGCACCTGGGATCAGTCGGGTTCCCGGCTCCCCTCCTACTTGTGTACAATGCGCTTTCGGGTGCAAGCGCTTATCACGTCTTTTCTACTGGAGTGGAGTCTCGCCCTATCCGCCGGTTGCAGAACCTGATCACGCCCGATGCGTAGGTCGGACACCCTCGGCCGGTAGCGTCCGGCGTTTCGCCAGACGGGGACCGCGTTGCCACGGCCGACGAGGCGCTCCCGGCGGGCCGACACTACGTCAACGGGTAGCCAGCCGGGCCAGCGGGGGCCAGTCGCGCGTCAGTGTGTTCCGTATCCGGACGTTTTGCGTGCCATCGGTCGTTTGGGCGTTAGCGATTTAAATGGTAGAACCAATTTCGGTTGGCCCGCCCCGACCGGGGACGCCGACGACTATCCCATGAGCGAGCGGCACACCACGGTGTCGCTCGCTCTCCCCCTTTCAGGCTGGCGAGTGCTGCCGTGATGGCGGTACCGCGCCTGATCGAACATGGAACGCTGCGGACTACGGAGCTAGACCCCGAGCGTAGACAGCACTATTCCAGCGTCGATCCCAGTAGGCACGCCGTTCAACAGATTGAAGGCGACCGCTCTGTTGGCCGGCCTCAAAGGCGATGAGGCGATACGGGGCGTCAACCTCCACTTCAAACCAGGCGGACAGTTGATCCGATTGCAACTGAACGCGGCGTACTTCAAACGTCCCCAGAGGAACGGTCACGCGTTGGGTCGCGACGTCGGGAACCAGCGTCGCCGGGGCGGGGTCGGGAACGACCTGTCGATTCGATCGCATCGATGGGAGCAATTGGAGATGCTGCGCCTGACCCGTAGCCACGACATTGCGAGCCAGCACGAAGAGGCTCTCAAACGGAACCGCATCTGCACCTCGCTGGTACGTTCGGTCACCCTCATCCGGGAAGTACGAGAACGACTGCACGTCGAGCCGGTCCTCGGTCCAGCGAAGATGCTTAAACGTCTGGCCGCACCACTCCTGACTCGACGATGTCATCTTGAGCGGAGTCAGGTCGCTGCGCCGCAGGAACACGGTGGCCAGGTATCGATAGTTGTAGTTCTCGGTGGGGATCTGTTCGGCCATCAGGAACTTGAACGCGGGCACCGCCCCGGGCGAGTTCGGCTTGGTCTTGACACCGGTCACCGGGTCCATCCATTGCCGATTGAACAGATGCACGCGGGTGTAGCGTCGTTGCGTTCCGTAGAGGGTGTCAGTGGCATCGTAGTAGGACATCTCGCTGAGGCCGTCGTCCCAGATGGTCAAGTCGGACAGCTCACCGCCGCCCGCCGGCTCCGACAGCAGTAGCAGTAGCATGGCAGTGGTTGCCCTGCCGGCGTGGCCCGCGAGACCCGACGAAAGGCTTGTCAATGTCACCGCTCGGACTCGGGTCGGCCCGCGTTGCGGATCGGGCCGAAGATGGCGGTGACGCTCGGTTGCTCCAACATGAACTTGGCGTTGATCGCCCCTTGTTCGCACAGTTCGTACAGAGTGGATACCACGGTCGAGTAGCTCAGCCCCAAACCGAACACGTCACCGTCGGCGGTGATCTTCGGATCCTGGCCCAACATCTCCAGAAGATCCGCGATCGCGGTCCCGCTCCTGAGCGGAGGGGAAACGCCCCCGCTGAATGGCGACCTGCGAATCAGGGTTAGCTCGGTATCAGAGGCCAGGGCGTTGATGGTGATCGACTCGTCTCGGTGTCGAAAGAAGACCGGCGGCTCGCAGGTGATCTGATCTCCGAACAGGGCCACACGCGGCGTGCCCGTGCGCTTGGCGTAGATCAGATTGGCCCCGCTGCTCGGAACGCGGTCCAGCAGAAAATTGTCCTCGCCCACCACGATCGACCGGATGGCTGGATCATGGCGCGAGCGAAGAGCCTCATAAGCCGCCACGCGAATCCGCGGATCCTCGTCGTCCAGCAACGCCAGCAAGGGGCCGGACACGCGGCGAACTCGAACCGACGACCCCAGGGCGGCGATGGCCGGCAGTTGATACAGACTATTGGCCGTCCGAGCATGACGAGCCAACACCTCGACAGCCAGATCATCACCCGTGCGCACACCGGCGACGGCCGCATAGTAGCTGATCTCGTCCTGTGGATCGGCATACAACGGCCTGAGCGTCGCCCACCCCGTCCGTCCGATTCCCTCGAACGACAGACAGATCTCCGCCAGCGGCGGCTCTTCCGAGCGCATCTCCTCGGCCAGCGCCTGCAGGCGCTGTTCGACAAACATCTGCTCGGTCGAGAAATACAGATGTCGAACGACGCCCAGGAAGTGCGCGGGATTGTCGTCATACTCTTTCGGAATGCGAATGCGGATCTTGGCCGGCGACAGCGCATCCGCGATCTTGGGGGTGGCGGGGAAACGTTCGTTGATGCGCCGCATGATGGCCCGGGCCCGTTGGTACGAGGGCATGCCCAGGATCAAGTGAACTCGCCGATCCTCCGAGGTGATTCCACCACCCAGCAGGTACCCGCGACGTAGGTTGACCTCCGACACCGACGAATCTTCGCCGGCGAACGGATTGATGAACACCGGCCCCGCCGCTTGGGCTAGATTCCTGCCCGGGATGGAGGTGGCTTCATCGACCATGCGAAACATGTTCAACTGGCAGGTGTACAACCGGCCGCCTTCCAGTGACCGGGTTTGCGTGCCGGGGAGGGCTTCGACGGTGACGCCGAAACGCGTGCCCGCCGTCGCCGCCGCCGGAATCTCACCTTGCACCGCAACCACCGCGGTATCCAAGTCATCGATGATCTGCGCGGGCGTCACTGAAAGACGTCGGCCTTGAGCACCCGAGAACGCCGGCGATTTGTACATGGTCTGGATCAGGTCGCGGCGGACTTGAGGGGGACAGTCGCTGCTACCGTTGGTGCCCAAGCCGGCCACCAGGCCATACCCGCGGACTCGCATCAGGCGCAGGCCCTCGAACCAGGAGTGTTCCCCGATCGTGCCGCGATACGCCGCCGAGTTCTCCAGGGCGATCTTGGCCCGCTTGGGTGCTTCAACCGCGGAATCAGACTTGCCGTTGCAGGCGGATAGCAGCAGGACGGTAGTCAGAACGGCTGCGCTCGGCCCAAACCCGAGGCAGGTTCTCAAAGTGATGCGACCAACCAACGCGAGCCGATTCGCGCGACACAGTGTTCTCGTATTTTCGGTAGGTGTTGTCATACGCCGGTAGGCCATGTCGGGGCGGTTGTGGTCTGCGTATAGCGAGCCGCGGACTTCAGTCCGCGCGGTTTCTTGCCACGAGCGTGCTCCCGGCAGTTAGGAATCGCTACCCAAGAACCTCGCCCACGCTAGCGCTCTGTCGCACCATGGATCGAGGGATCATCCGAGCCGCGCCCGTAAGGAAGCGGTTGCCCGCCACGCAGCCAAACCGCTGCATCCCCGCTCCCTCACGGTCGCGGCTCGGTTTGGTTCGCCCGTCGTATCATGTGCGACAGACCACTAGGACATCGCTCCCCTATCGACACTAGCTCCGGCGTCCCCGTCAGTCAACCGGCCCGGGCAGTTCCGCTCGCGACACTCCTGTAGGTCGGGGTGGGCCCGACATTGCCCTGCGTCGGCCAGAGCCCGATTACGTGACTGCGGCGGGCAGAGCCCGACCTACTTGACCCTCCGGACCCCGCTCCTACGCTGAGGCGATGAAATCGGCCGCCCTGCTCGTTTTCGCTCGCCAGCCGGTCCCCGGGCAGGTCAAGACCAGGCTGTGTCCGCCGTTGAGCAAGATCGAGGCGGCTCGCGTCCACGAGATCTGCCTGCGAGCAGTGATGACCGGCGCTCTTCAAATCGGCGATGTAGAGACGGTACTCGTCGGGACGCCGGATGGTAGCGAGCCCGTCTTTCGGCGACTGATCGGCGAACGGCTATCGCGCGTATGGGATCAGGGCGACGGCACCCTGGGCGAACGGCTCGAACGAGCCACGCGGAAGGCGTTCCACGCCGGCGCGACCCGTGTGGTGGCCATCGGCACCGATAGCCCGCAGATGCCCACCGGCTGCATCGAGTCGGCTGTTCAGCGCCTCGACCACGCGGACGTGGTGTTGGGCCCCACGGAGGACGGCGGATACTACCTGATCGGCTTGCGTCGGGATCCAGACTGTTTGTTCCAGGCAATAGATTGGGGTACGCAGCGGGTCGCCGAGCAGACCCGAGCACAGATCCGCGCTCAGAACTGGACCCTCTCCGAGTTGGCTCCAACCTACGACATCGACCAGTTCGCCGATCTATCGCGCGTAGCAAACGCGCCCCCCACCGGCTTCCTGACCCGTGACGCCATCGACCAACTCCGCCAGATAGCCGTGACCGCCGACTCGCGCCCACACGACTCCTAGCCACCGCATGCAACAGACCGAACCTGCAACGTCCCGCGCCCCGCCGCACGTCCCGCCGGACGTCGCGAGAGGAACCCCCAACCCTGCCGAAGTCGCCGATGGACTCATAGGCGCAAAGATGCAGATTAAAGTAGCCTGACCCCCTTTCCGACCCAGGCAATCGATTGGGGTACGCAGCGGGTCGCCGAGCAGACCCGAGCACAGATCCGCGCCCAGAACTGGACCCTCGCCGAGTTGCCCCCAACCTACGACATCGACGAGTTCGCCGATCTCTCGCGCGTGGCGAACGCGATCCGAAGCGGGTTCCTGACCCGCGAAGCCATCGATCAGCTACGACAAATCGCCAAGTCTGCCGCCTCGGATACCCCGATGTCAGGGAACTCCTGTTCAAGGAAGAGTCGAAGATCCGGATAGTCACTGTGAATGAGGCGCAACCACTGCAGAACTTGTACGCCCCGGAGGTAATTCTTGTCGGCATTCCAGCTAGACTGTATGCCGATCAGTTTGCTGGCTCCCGGATAGATGATCCGACCTCCGCCAAGGCGCCAGATTCCTCCG
>JADFPW010000301.1 GCA_022562105.1 Planctomycetota bacterium | reverse complement strand
GGGCGTGCGGAGACTCCAGGCGTGCGTCATCCCAGAGCAGCTCGGCACGACGACGGGTCATGCGCAGCCTCGCATCTACGCCTCGATCATCGAGCCGGTTCCGTGGGCGATCCTACTACTTTGCGGCGCCGAAACGCGACGCGATTTCCGACCAGTTGACCACGTTCCACCACGCGGCGACGTAGTCCGGGCGGCGGTTCTGGTAATGGAGGTAGTACGCGTGCTCCCATACGTCCAAGCCCAGGAGCGGCGTTTGCCTTTCCATCAACGGACTGTCCTGGTTGGCCGTCGAGATGACCTCCAGCTTGCCCGACGCACTGCGAATCAGCCAGGCCCACCCACTGCCGAACCGGGTCGCCGCCGCCTGGGAGAACTTATCCTTGAACGCGGCGAAGTCGCCGAACGTTGCGTTGATGGCGTCGACCAGTCCGCCGTCAGGCTCGCCTCCGCCGTCGCCGCTCATCCCGGTCCAGAACAACGTGTGGTTGTGATGGCCGCCGCCATGGTTCCGAACGGCGCCGCGAATGCTGTCCGGAATGTCCCCGATGCCGCGTAGCAAGTCTTCGACGGACTTGGCCTGCAAGTCAGCATGGCCATCCAGCGCCTTGTTCAGGTTGGTGACGTAGCCGTTGTGATGCTTGCCGTGGTGAATCTGCATCGTCTTAGCGTCGATGTGCGGTTCCAAAGCGCCGGGATCGTAGGGCAGCGCGGGTAGCGTGTGAGCCATGGTTCATGTCTCCGTCTGAGGTAGTGGATAGTCTTTTCGTTGTCGGCTGAGCGGATCGAAGCGACGCCGATCACCGACAACGGCTCCCGCCATGGGAGGACATGGACCCTAACCTTGCCCGGGCTAAGCGTCAAGCACTCCCCCATGTCGGCGCCCTACAAGTTAGCGCACTACCACGAGAGCGCGCTGGCCTGGTGCCTCGATACCGCTCCAGCGAGAGGTGCTGCTGGGTGCCATGGGCAAACAAGTTCTCCCAGGGCATCCCAGTGAATCACAAGTGTCGGCCCATCAGTCACGGGGCTGGTGTTGGCGCTATCCACGCTGATAGGGTAAAATGTCGTGATGGCTGACGATCAAACACAAACTGAGGGTTCCTGGGCACTAGACGAACGCCCGAAGCTGCGCCCTGTTTCCGCAACGGCCGTCCCGGGTGAGTCCGGAACCCGAATCGTCATCAGCGATCCAGCCCGACTGTCACCCATTACGCTGTCGGTGTCCGAGCCGGTGATTCTCATCCTCTCCCTGCTCGATGGCTGCCACACGCTCGAAGAGGTACGCGAGGGATTTGAAAAGCAGTTTGGGCAACCGCTCGCCCGCGAAACCCTCGACCGGCTCATCGCCGGTCTCAAGAGCGGCTACTTCCTCGAAGGAGCCGCCTTCGACATGTTCTATCAGGGATTGGTTGACGAGTACCGGGCAGCTCCGGCTCGGGTGTCGGGCGATGGCTTGAGCCCGGAGTCTGATGAAAACCCGACCAGCACTTTCGACGGCATCCTCGATGCGTCGCCGGCCGCCGCGCCAGGTGGACTGATCCGGGGCATCATCGCCCCGCACCTGGACTACTCGCGCGGGGAACCGTGCTACGGCGCCGCCTACGGGGTCATTCGGAATCGGCCGGCGCCCGATCGTGTTGTCATCCTGGGAACCAACCATTTCGGCCGCTCCACCTCGGTCTGTGCCACGGGCAAGGACTTCCACACATCACTCGGATTGACTCGATGCGATACTGAGTTTCTGCTTGCTCTCGAAACGGCGTGCGGACCGCTGCGGGAATCTGAACTCGACCATCAGCGCGAACACTCCATCGAGCTGCAGGTTCTGTGGTTGCAGCACCTGTTCGGCGCCGATCAGTTTCGCATCGTGCCCATTCTGTGTCCGGATCCGTGTGGTCCGACGGGAACCGGACCGATGGACGGCCGGGGTGTCGATCTGCGAGACTTTGCCGAGCGGCTCGGCCAACTGATTCGTGACGACGGTCAGGACACCCTGGTGGTCGCCGGAGCCGACCTGAGTCATGTAGGCACGTTCTTCGGTAGCCCGCCGCGACTGGACGACGATCTGCTCGAACGGGTACGCACCCAGGACACCCAAGCCCTCGACCACGTCGAGGCGTGCGATCCGGCGGCGTTCGTCGCCTACCTGTCCGAAACGGGCAATCCGACCAACATCTGTAGTGCCGGGTGCATCTTCACCTTGCTGACCGCGCTCGCCCCGCGTACCGCGACCAAGCTCGCCTACCACCAGGCGGTACACAAGGAGATGGATAACTGCGTAACCTGTACGGCTTTCGAGTTTCGCGGGGCCGACGGTTAGAATCTATCCCGCAACCACCAACGAGCCGCGAACTTCAGTTCGCGCGGTGCCGTGAACCCTTGAACTGCTGGGCAATACAAGTCGTACTCCCACACCAGATTCTCGCCGGGCAGGTTTCGGGATAGGCTGCAGTGTAGCTTGTCGCACTATTTTCATCTTATCCGAGCCCCGACCGTGAGGGAGGGGGACAGGGAAACCGCTCCCTTACGGTCGCGGCTCGGCTAACAAAAACCGTTGTAACAGCCTGCGCCCCGCAGGCTGAGGTCCGGCTCACCTCGACGGCGACCCGGGCGGCTACCGCCCCTCAGCTTGGTCGCGCATTTCGCGGGCAGCTTCCGCCAGTTCGCTTTGGTGGGATGCGATTTCACTTAGGATTACCGACCGCGAAATCCTGCCGTCGTCTGTCAGATCGGCCCCGGCATCGACCGCCTCGGCGATGGCTTGGGTGCGCTGGTGGAGGCGCACCTGGGCGGCGCGGAGCATTTTCAGTTCCGCAGATGTCGGCAGGAGCGGGGCGTCTTCGTCGTCGGGGGGACTGTTGCCGCCTTCGCCCTCAGCCATGTCGTCACGCTGTTGTTGGACGGCCTCGACCAGGTCGGCCAGTGTGGCGGCGATGTGTTCTTGAACCAGTTGAGTCAGCGGGCCCACGTCGGACTCGGTCAGGCGGTTTGCGACCGAACGCATGTCGGCCGCGGCGCGGTGCAGCATGCGCGGCAACACCACGGACGTGCCGTCTTCTTCCAGGATTCGCAGGCAGGCGTCAGCGGCTGAGGCCACCTCTCGCTGCGAGGTCACCAACTCGGCGAGCAGCAAATCCTCGACGCGGGTGAAGTTGGCTCGCCCGATTTCATCCAACTCGTGCGTCGAACCGTTGACCACCAGTTGTTGCTGGAGCATGGACACCAGGCGCGATTGCAGATCGCTGAGCAGTTCCTCGCGCTCTTTCTCGCGCAACTGGCGAAGGGCGTCGTCAACCTCCTCCTTGGCCTGCTCGAGCGCTTCGACCGCTTCCTGCTGCTCGCCCGCGCCTTCGCCCAGGTCGCCGTCGTCAAGCTCCTCGGCGGCACGTTCCATGTGCTGCTCAGCGCTCTCCAGCGATTGGCTGCCCGCCGACGGCTTGCCCGCTTGGCCTTTGCCGGAAGACTGTTGCCCCCGGCCCGGTTTGTCGGGATCGCCCTGTTGCGGTTGACCTTCCGGCGGGCGTGGAGCTTGATCCATGCGTTGTGCGAGCGATTTGGTTTGATCGGTCAGGTCTCGCTGATCTTTCGCTTGCTGTCGGCCGTCAGTGCCTTGCCGGAGCGCGTCGCGTGCTTCTTCGAGCCGATGGATGGCCCGGCGAAGTTCTTCGAGTGCTTCCTTCTGCTTCTCGGCCGCATCCCGATTCCTCCGACGGTGTTTCGGTATCGAGGGCGGATGCAGCCTCCCCCATTGATTCAGCCGCGGCCTCCATGGATTCAGACGCTGATTCGAGACCCTCGGTCGTCTTGGCGGGCGACTCGGCGCCGTCATCCAGACCTGGCACTTGCTCAGCCAATCGCTTCGTCTGGTCGGCGAGTTCCTGCTGTTGGCTTGCTGCTTGTTTGCCCGTGGAACCGGAAGGCGGGTTGGCTGTTTGTTCCAGGAGTTCAGATTGCTGCTCGGCCAGCGCCTGGGCTTGCTCGATGGCCGCCTGTAAGAGGCGGGCGGCGTGCGCTCGGGCGGCTGCTTGTTGCGTCTCGAGTTGTTCGCGGCGTTCCTCGTCCAGGATCCGGCCGAGTTCCTTACTGATGGCTTTCAGTCGCTCGCGCTCTTTCTTGAGCGCTTCGGCATCCGTTACCGGTTCAGCCAAGGCCGCCAATAGTGCCCGCAGATCGCCGACTAAATGTTGCTGACGTTCGCTCGCTTGTTCCAACAAACCGGGGCTGGCCAGCAGCCCGATGAGTTCCTCCACCTGCCCTCGAATGTCCAGCTCACCAAGGCGCTCGAGTCCAGCCGCCAAGCGGGCGGCACTTTCCGGATCGGCTTCATTGAGTTTCTGATGCAGGCTGAACATCCGATCGGTCAGGCGTCCCAGCCGATCGCGAATCATTTCTTGTCGGATGACCAGCGGGTCGGAGGTCGCGTTGTCAGCGGCGGCCTGGCCGAACGCTTTCTGGCAGCTAGCGCAGGTGATCATCACCAACAACAGACTCATGGTCGAACGGATGGCGAAATCACGCGTCATGTTCAGTCTTCGCTCGATCGCTCCCCTGTACTCCACACGGGGCCAACGAGTTGGCCCATGGCACCCGATATCAGGCATTGTTACTCATCCGGTTCGCGGCCGAATATCTGGTCGGCGCGGTGTTCCCGCTCGGCATCGGTGGCTTCGTTCAGCTCCTCCTGAAGCCGAATGATGTCCCGCAGCAGGCCCATGGCTTGCTGCAGCCCTTCCCATTTTAGCATCTCGGCCAGCACCGATTGCAGGACGGCCAGGATTTCTTCCTGGGTGGGATCGATCCGACGTGCCTCGGTGAGGGAGCGATTTCGGGCAACCCCACGGAGGATCTCAGTGGATGCAACGAGCTGGCGCTGCGTGAGGGCTGCCAGCCGCCGGGTCACACCGTCGCGGAGGCGTTGTTCCGTAGCCGGCGTCAAAAGGTCGTTGTAGTGCATCTCGGATAGGATCCGCTCGACCTGTCCCTGGACGGCTCGGACTCGCGTGGCGATCCGCTCCTGCTGGGACGAGAAGTTCGCCCACGCCCGCCCGAACGATTCGTCCCGCATGTCGTCGCTCTCGGCGTCGTGCAGGGAATCGAGCAAGTCCCGTCGAAGTTGCTCCTGACGATCAATGGTCTGTTCGAGCGTTCGGCGAGCCTCCTGCTCGCGCCGGGCCAACTCAGCCAGCAATTCCTCCGGCTCGACGATCCGCAGCGCGACCGAAGTCGAGGTGCCGACGTTGGGGCCTTGAAGGTCGTCGAAATCGGTGGCCCGGGTCGTCAACGTCAACCCGGCTCCGGCGGATACTCCGAACGACGCTATGGGCACCTCCCACTGGGCGGTATGCCGCTTCATGTCAGGTAGGAATCCGGGAACTGAACGACGCTGCTCACCCTCCTGAGTGCCCCAAACGGTGTAGACCAGTTCCGCCTCGGCCAACCCGTAGTCATCCTCGAAGCGAATCTCCAACGGCAGACGGGCTTGTGGTGTGACCAGTTCTCCCACTCCGCTGATCCCCA